>NZ_JASJXN010000006.1:0-162568 GCF_035018705.1 Undibacterium sp. RTI2.2
GGTCATCGTCAGGCTTTTATTCCGCAAAGCCCTTAACTCCATCCGAGTTAAGGGCTTTTGCCTTTTTAGAATTTTGCCTTTTTTTGTCTTTGCTTTCGCCTTCGTCTTTTTAGACGATTCAAACAATACCCCTTCCTTATCACATGACACCGCACTGGCTACGCTGCCGCTGTACCTATCTCTCATTCTTCCTTCTCGGTAAACTCCCCAACCATTTCACCGCCGCTCTCGTATTGGCCTTGAGTGTGTAATCTAATGACGCTACCTGTTCTTGTAGCGCTTCTTTAAACATACTGGATGCATCCGCCGGCAGTAGTTTTAAATAGGCATCTGCTTCGCCGTATTCTCTGTGAATTTCCATACCCGCTTTTTTTGCGATATGAATCATCGTCTGGTTGGACGACAGGCAATGCATGTATAAGGTGTCGACATCGGCATTGCGGCAATGAATCGCGCCACGTTCAAATAATTTGACACCAACGCTTTTGCCGCGAGCATTTTCAGATACAGAGACGCCAAATTCTGCGACTTTATCTTTGTTGCTTACTTCGTCCTCTTTCTCGCGGGGTGCAAAAGCCAAATGACCCACGCCGACTAAGCGAAAATGTGCGCTGACAACGCCAAATACCTTGTCTCGTGAAAAATCGATGCCCTGAACATATTTTGTAATCATTTCGTCTGGCAAATAGGTACCAAATCTCAGCAGGCGATCGCTCTCTTTTAACGCAAGAAAGTGTCGCAATATGCGGCGTCTGTCTTTCTCGGATAACTCTTTCACAAAAACGCTAGATTTAGCTACTGGTTTAGGCGACGGAGGATTGCCTTCTTTGTTTGCAGGGAAAATATCAGAGGCGTTCATGGTTGTCCTTCTACAAACAAATTTGTGCGGCGCACAATAATTGCTTAATTGTAGGTGAGGATTAAAGTTTATTCCAGAAAATCGCAGGCAGTAGAGTATTTATACTGTGCTAAGCAGCATAGCCAGAGCCTGTTATCGCGCAATGGGTGTTATGCTTAGCAGATGATATATTGTTATTAAAGGGATTAGTGAGCGATATCGTTAGGATTTTTGGCCTGAAATTGCTCTTTAAACTGACGTACAGCGTCAACCCTGGCTAGCCGTATTGCCAGCGCAATTTGCTGAGATTGTCCGGGCAGATTTTTTGCCGTGACTTGTTGCGCAATCGCGCCGGACTGCACTTGCTGTGCTGCCGCCAGTGCCTGTGCCAGATATTCTGCTTGCGGAAAGCGGATATCAGGCAAATCAGCCCGACCAAAACAGTCAGATTTTGCCGCGCTTAATAAGTCCAGAAAACGTTGTGGCTTGCGGAACGCGTCGCTACGTTCTAATAAGCTGATGATAGCGTCGTGGCGTAATTCAAAAGCACGCCCAATATTACCGTGATCCCGTGCTGCCATGATGGCCAGATCGCGACAATCAGTCGGTATTTTCAATCTCTGACAAACGGCTTCTACCAGATCAACACCGCGTTGTTCATGTCCATAATGACGTGGCCACTGATCTGGTAGCGTGGTGCCTTTACCCAAATCATGCATCAGCGCGGCAAAGCGAACCGGTAAGGAGTACGACTCGCTAGCAGCATAATCAACTACCGTCATTACATGCACACCGGTATCAATTTCTGGATGATGTTTGGGTAGCTGTGGCACGCCCCAGAGAGCATTTAATTCAGGCAGAATCCGCGCCAAGGCGCCGCATTCGCGCAGCACTTCAAACATGCGTGAGGGACGCTCCTCCATCAAACCACGTGATAGTTCTTGCCATACCCGTTCCTGTACTAAGGCATCCACTTCGCCAGCAGCTACCATCTGCTGCATCAACAACATGGTCTCTGGCGCGACGCTAAAGGCATTCGGATCAACCGAGAACCTCGCCGCAAAACGCGCCAAGCGCAAGATGCGTACCGGGTCCTCTGCAAATGCGGCGGACACATGCCGGAATATGCGTTGTTGTAAATCGGTTTGTCCGTTAAAGGGGTCAATAATATTGCCTGCTTCGTCCTGAGCCATGGCATTAATGGTCAGGTCGCGCCGGATTAAATCCTCGTCCAGCGTCACGTTGGCATCGGTGTGGAATACAAAGCCTTTATAACCAGGCGCAGTCTTGCGCTCGGTACGTGCGAGGGCGTATTCGTCGTGGGTTTTGGGGTGTAAAAAAACAGGAAAATCTTTTCCAACTGGCGTGTAGCCTTGCGCCAGCATATCGGCTGGCGTAGCACCTACCACAACATAGTCGCGATCTTGCACTGGCAAGCCTAGTAAGCGATCTCTAACTGCGCCGCCGACGATATAGGATTTCATACAATGATTGCAGATTTAAGGAGTGCAGAATCAATTTAAGAAAAATTAACCGGTACTTGATAATTGATACTTATCCGGCTGGCTTCAGCAAATTTATTTAAACTTGCTTACTCTTCAGGCTTGTTGGGCTTGGGTTCATCAGAACGAATTTCTTCTGCTTCCGTCAGCGCTTCTTGCATCCATTGTGCTACTGCGGGATGTGCTTCTATCCGTTCTGCATAAGCTTGCAAAGCCGGTGCCAGCGATACTACGTAAGTTTTAAAACGCATCACTACCGGCGCAAAGTAGGCATCTGCTATCGAAAAATCTCCAAACAGATACGCATGCGCGCCGTATTTTGCGAGGCAGTCTTCCCAAATTTCAGAGATGCGACCAATATCTGCCTGCGACCCTGCAGTGCGTCCCGCGCCTGGCGCAAACGCTTTAATATTCATCGGCATTTCTTTACGTAAAGCACTAAAGCCAGAGTGCATTTCTGCACAAACGCTGCGTGCCATTGCTCGTGCTGCGACGTCCTCAGGCCACAAATTCAGAAGTGGAAACTGCTCGGCCAGAAACTCACAAATAGCCAGAGAGTCCCATACCGTAATATCTTTCGCCAATAACACAGGGACACGACCTGCTAGTGAGTATTCTGAGATTTGCGCAGTCGTGTCCGGCATATCCAGCAAAATACGAATCTCTTCAAACGGAATGCCAAATGCTTTCATCGCCACCCAAGGACGCATCGACCAGGACGAATAATTTTTATTACCAATGACTAGTTGCACGGGTATTTTTTTATCCCCAGAGAAGATGGCAGCGAGTGTTGTCTCTAGTTCAGTATCTTGCATAGTTTGGTCAAAGAGTGAGGTATAAAGCAGGTTGAATATCGAATATTTTTTTTAAAAATCAAGGTAAATCAGAGTCAGTCGCAGACATACCCTTTGGAACGACTACGCCTAAGCGAGCTTTAAGTGATTGTGGTTTTTTTTCGAACAGCGCAGCATAGTAAGTAGCATTAGATAAGACATTTTTCACGTAGCCACGCGTCTCTGAAAACGGAATTGTCTCTGCAAAAATAGCGCCTTCTACAGGGCGCGTCAAACTGGCACGCCAAGCACGCGGACGACCTGGCCCCGCGTTATAGGCAGCTGATGCCAGCGCTTGCGAGCCGCCTAAATCTGTCAAGACCATATTCAAATAATTGGTGCCAAGTGCGATGTTGGTATCGACATCATTAACTTGCTCAGGCAAGAAATTACCAAGGCCAATTTTTTTGGCAACATAGCGGGCAGTGGCCGGCATAATTTGCATTAAACCTGATGCGCCTACATTCGATTTTGCCTTCATTACGAAACGGGATTCTTGTCGTATTAAGCCATATACCCATGCCATGTCCAAGCCCAAAGCTTGCGTCGTCTTATATATACTGTCATTAAACGGTGTCGGATAACGCTGGCTAAAGTCCAGCTCGCCTTTAGTACGGTCAGAGGTATTTACCATGCGGTCTAACAACTCGTTTTGACGTGCAAATTCTGCTGCGGCAATGTGTTGGCGCTCGCTCATTTTGCGCAGCTCCCAATTCCATTCACGGGTGCCTTCAAAACGCAAATTCATGGCATAAAATTTCAGCGCTCTTTGTAAGCCTGGGTTCGCTTGTATCGGTGCGAGTTCTTCTGCCGTTACTGGTTTAATTGTCAGTGGCACGCCAATTTTTTGACCACGTTCTTCCAGCGCTAACTGGCCGTAAAATTGTAATTGATCACCAATACTGGCAAACATTACTTGTGCCTCTTCAGTCTTTCCCTCGGTCATGAGTGCGCGTGCTAGCCAATATACCCATGCTGGATCAGATTTTAGACTCGCTGGCATGGCGGCAATCGCGCTTTTTACTAGCTTCCAATCACCTTCTCTGAGTGCGGTGCGGACGCGCCATTGATAGCCTTCCAACGATAGCGTTGCGCCTTCAGTCCGTTGCCAATAGCCTAGTGCTTCTGGCTGTAGCTTCAACGCAGCTTGCAAGGCAATTTGCGCCCAAGCCTGGGCGCGTTCGCTTTCAGAAAACTTAGCGCTAAAACGGGATAAAGTATCGGCCGCATCCTGAGGGTCGGCTTTTGCTTGCCTGCCTAATGCGAGGATGTACAGCTCATGCGCTACTTTGTCAGATTCAGGGGCTTTTTTTAGCATCAAAGCTGGCTTCTCAAATACTTGGGTAATCCGTTTGTCGCCAATCTCTAATAGCCGTGCCAAGCGTTGCGCCAAAGGCTGCGCGCCATTTTCCGCCGCTATACGCATTTGGGCCCAAAGATCGTTGTCACTGAATTGACCACTCGCCGATAAATACGTGACTAGCGAGTAGCAACCGGCACCGTAGTCGCGGGGCGCAGTTAACAGCGCACGTGCTTCGGTCGCTACTTTTTGCTGTTTAGTGGCTTTAGAGAGCAGGGCATAGCATTTAACTTGAGTATCATCAGCCACGACAAATTGCGGATATTGCACATCAAACGTATCCCATTCACCACGTTGGCCGAGGAGTAGCAGCCAATCGTTGCGCAGACGGTCGGCAATTGCACTACCTTCATATTTAGATAAGAAATTTTTAAACTCGTCCGCAGAGGCCGTGCGCAAGCGAGTTTTTAGACGATAGTAATCAACGTACGACGGAATAGTGTATTGCGCCAGTGCGGCCGCATACTCATCTGCCTGGGCGGCATCGTCATGCATTGCAGCGTCACGCAGCGCCATAAAACGATCATCATCATTGACAAAGGTTTTACTCGGTTTTGCCGCTTCTGCGTTGGTGTACGGAGATAAAACTGCTACCATTGTTGCCAACGACAGACAGATTTTCAGGCAATTTTTAGCGCCAATTTTGAAGTTAATTGCAGGAATATTAATGCCAGTATTTTTAGCAGTAATTTTGCTACCTGCTATTTTGTTATATAAAATTTTATTGAGCAAATCCATTTTCTACAGCTTCCATCTTGACGTTTAAGACAGTATGACACAGCCCACTCAGCTCGCAAGCCTTCGATTACAAAACTCTAAAACAGGATTGACTGGTCATGGTTGATCAATTTCATGGCGAATCGCGCAGTGGTTTGCGCAAACGCTTGCTAGATCAACGCCGCTCTGCCAGTCTAGATGACAGGCAGCGATGGGATTTACATTTGTCTCAGCAAGTTTTGGCATGGTGCAGTACATATCAACCCGCTAGCCTAGGTGTTTACTGGCCGATTCAGGCAGAGCCAGATTTACGCGCTTGTTATGCCCAATTGCACAATTTAGGTATTCAGCTTGCTTTGCCCGTTGTAGTTGCCAAATATAAGCCGCTATCATTTGCGGCCTGGCAGCCAGGAGATGCAATGGGGCAAGATGATTACGGTATCGCCATCCCAGAAAAACCCTGGCAATTCTTGCAGCCGCAAGTATTGGTAATCCCTTGTGTCGGATTTAATAGTCAGCATTTTCGGCTTGGTTATGGCGGTGGATTTTATGACCGAACTTTGGCGCTAACACCAAGGCCAAAAACAATCGGAATTGCCTACTCGCTAGCAAGCACAGAATTTGTAGTTGGCTCGCATGACGTACCGTTAGATTGGATATTAACGGAGAGGAGCTAACTGATTTTATTTTCAACGCCCATTCATTCTGCAGCTTCTGGCACGATATTGGTCCGGAGGCCACATAATCATTGGACGTTCAAATTCGGAGGTTCTGTTCACTTCGCAAAGTGATATAGCGCCACCACCCGGCTAACAACGCCACGCTGAGCAAAAATAATCCCATTGCGCCATTTGGTCGCAGCACACCAAGATAAGAAATCGCCACCGTCGCCACGCTTTTTTTTGCGCGCCTCATGCCGCGCCAGCGCTGCAAGCCTTTTAAGCCGGACAGCACTAACGTAAATGTTGCACACGACAGCAAAGTGACGCGGAACACGTTTAGCAAATTGAGTTCGCCCAGCGAGATTTTTTTATAGATTAAACCGATGATTGCCATGCAAATCGCAGCACCGATGGAGATCGCTACGTTCACATACATGGTCTTACGGCTGGTGATTGCAGCATCTTCCAGCTCTGCTTTTAGCATCTCCACTTTTTCATTGATCAAGGTGGAAGTCTCATGCTTGATAGCGAGAATGCGCTGATCTAATGCGGCACCGATTTGTTCGGTTGAATAATCAATCAAGGCTTTAATATCGTCCTTGGTCATGCTGCGCTGGTTGTGAATTTCTTCTGACAGTACAGCAATATTGCGATCAATCTGCGCGCCGGCTTGCTGAATAACTTGGGATAATTCCGTACTCACTTGCTGTATCGAGCGCTCAACTAAGGGAGCTACATTTTGATCAATCAAACGCTCCATCGATTTCTCAAAATCATTGGACGCTTGTTTTAAATTGAGTAAATCTAGGCCCATGGAGCTTCCTTAGTGACTAAGCATTCGCAATGCACATAAATTGCATTGAGTATCTTAAGCCGATTCTGAATTTTTCAAGCCTCAATTCAAGCTGCGACTCTGATGCAATCTCGTTAAATTTCGTCAGTGAGATCATGATTCAGATGTTCAATCTCGCCCCATGAGATCAATTGCAAACCGTTTGCCAGCGTCGGGTCGTACCGAAAGCGGTTAATACTGGCATTATATAAAGTGACTTCGCGCGGCGCATCTAGTGCCAGATTGTTAGCGGCGCGATAGGCGCATTCGAGTACGCCGCCATGCGCCACCAAAGCGATTTTTTGTCCTTCAAATTGTTTCGCATAATGCAGGATATGTGTCATGACCCGCGTGTGGAACTGACGTATGGTTTCGCCCTGATTTTCTCCGGGTGGAAACGGTGCATCAGGATCACGTGCTTGCCAGACTGCGTAAGCCTCCGGAAAGCGCAGTGGCAGATCGCTGTACAACAAACCTTCAAAGCCGCCAAAGCAGCGTTCGCGCAGACCAGCATCAATACGCGTACTGAGACCTTGCAGACGAGCGATTTCTCCGGCGGTTTGTACTGCACGTTGCAGATCGCTGGAAATAATGGCATCCAGTTTTTCATTTTGTAATGCCGCAGCAAGAGCTTTTGCCTGCCGCATGCCCTCTGCATTGAGCGGAACGTCTAAGTGGCCTTGTAGTTTGCGGATCGCATTCCAAGCGGTTTCGCCGTGGCGGATCAAGAGAATATCGGTCATAAATAACGCTTCTGAATGTTGACTATACAGCGGGCTTCTTGGTTTGCAGCCAGAAAGTGACAGGCCCATCGTTGGTCAGCGAGACCTTCATATCGGCGCCGAACTGTCCGGTAGCGACTTTGGCAATCTGGCTATGTTTGGTGCTGGCTTGAGTGACAAAGTAGTCAAATAATCTGCGACCATCTTCTGGCGATGCGGCCGGAGTAAACGAGGGGCGCGTACCAGAATTGGTATCGGCCGCTAATGTAAATTGTGGCACCAGCAGCAAGTCCCCTGCGGTATCGGTCAAGCTTAAATTCATCTTGCCAGCGTTATCTGAAAACACACGGTAGGCCAGTAATTTTTTAAGCAAGGCATCGGCTTGTACTTCGCTGTCACCGCGTTCTGCGCACAACAACACCAGCAAACCTGTGCCAATCGAGCCTATGGTGTTGCTATCAACGACAACACTGGCATGACTAACGCGTTGTAGTAGTGCGATCATGTTGTCGTTTTTTGATAGATGCGGTGCAGATGCCGGACGTAATCCATACCGCAGATCATGCCGACAAAGTGATTTTGGCAAATTTACGTTTACCCACTTGCAGTACAAAGGTACCCGCCTCAATTTTGACGGCTTTGTCGCTGACAACTGCGCCATCCAAACGCACGCCGCCTTGATCTATCATACGCATCGCATCGGAGGTGGAGGGGCAGAGATTGGTTTGCTTCAATAGTTGTGCGATCGCAATCGGCGCGCCACTGAGTGCGATTTCTGGCACATCGTCGGGAATGCCACCTTTGGAGCGGTTGACGAAGTCCGTCAGCGCGTCGTCTGCGGCCTGCTTATTATGGAAGCGCGTGACAATTTCTTGCGCAATGGCGACTTTAATATCCCGTGGATTTTGTCCCTCGGCGACTGCTTTTTTATGGGCTGTAATTTGCTCCATTGAGCAGAACGATAATAATTCGTAATAGCGCCACATCATGATGTCCGAAATGCTCATGATTTTGGCGAACATCGTGTTGGCAGGTTCGGTGATGGCGATGTAATTATTTTTGGATTTCGACATTTTTTCTATGCCATCCAAACCCTCCAATAGAGGCATGGTCAAAATACATTGCTGCTCTTGTCCATAATCTTTTTGCAATTCACGACCAACTAATAAGTTGAATTTTTGGTCAGTGCCACCAAGTTCCAAATCGGAGCGCAACGCCACAGAATCATAACCCTGCATCAGCGGGTATAAAAATTCATGCACCGAAATGGGCGTTCCTGCTTTAAAACGTTTTGTGAAATCGTCACGTTCCATCATCCGCGCTACGGTGTATTTTGATGACAATTCAATCATGCCACGTGCGCCTAGCGGATCTGACCATTCAGAGTTGTAACGGATCTCTGTTTTGCTCGCATCCAGCACGAGACTGGCTTGCTTAAAGTAAGTCTGGGCGTTTGCTGCTATCTGTTCACGGGTCAGCGGTGGGCGCGTCGCATTGCGTCCAGAAGGGTCGCCGATCATCGACGTAAAATCGCCGATCAAAAATATGACGGTGTGGCCTAAATCTTGCAACTGCCGCATCTTGTTCAATACAACAGTATGTCCCAGGTGCAAATCTGGTGCGGTTGGGTCAAGACCAAGTTTGATGCGTAAAGGCTTGCCAGTTTGTTCACTACGAGCTAATTTTTGCGCAAATTCGGATTCGATTAACAGTTCATCCGCACCGCGTTTAGCAACTGCCAGCGCATGTTGTACGGCATCTGATAGTGGTAAGACCGTGGATGATGCTGCAGATTTTGAAGAAAGAGAGGGAGTTTGTATGGAGGTCATTATGATTTTATCTACATCAGTTTTTTGTAACACCGCTAGCCGATCGAGTGGTCTGCACCCATAATCAGTTTTTTTTGCAAGGTAGCTTTGCTATAATCCAGCGAGATTTTTTCGTGCATTCAGCCTCGGGCACTATACGAAAATGGTATGAAAATGAGATGGAACGATAGTCAGTAATTGGTATTAGGAATTACTTTTTATATCGTTCTGCATTGAACGTTTTATCGTTCCTGCACTCAATTCTTTATATCAATTTATTACTCAATATATTAATTTTAACTTATTGCATGCGTCTATCAGATAAATTCCATCAATTAACTTCTGGCAGCAGGTTGTTATTCGGAACTACGCGTACTTCGCGAATTGTTTCGTTTTGCGGTTTGTTTTTTGCAGTGTGTGCTTTTGGCGCAGTCGGTGTTGCACCGATGGCACCGGATGCCTCCGATTTGCCAGTCAAGAAAATCACTCAGCAATTAGATTTGCCTAAATTAGATGAGCAAGTTGCTGCCCTAGAAGAGAACGAACAGCATTTTATCCGCGAAGAAAAAGTCTTACGTGGTGATAGTTTGGGTTCTTTGTTATTGCGCTTAGGCGTTGAGGATGATGAGGCGACTAAATTCATTAAAACTGACGCGGTTGCCCGTTCTGTGATGCAGCTGCGTACTGGTAAATCTATTCGTGCTCAGACCAATGACGAAGGCGAGCTGGAGTGGCTGCAAGCGACCATGGTCGACAGCAACGATAAGCCAGTTCACAACATCACCATCACCCGCGATGCAGCGGGTAAATTGATCTCTATCGATGCGACTGCCAAGCTAGAAAAACGAGTAGAGATGCGCTCTGGCGATATCCGCTCGACCTTGTTCGCCGCCACCGATGATGCACAAATCCCTGACAATATTGCGACCCAAATCGTCAGTATGTTTGAGACCAATGTAGATTTCCGTTATCTGCAACGCGGCGACCATTTTAACGTTGTGTATGAAAGCTTTTGGCAGAATGGTGAGTTCATCCGAACTGGTCGCGTATTAGCTGGCGAATTCAGCAACTCCGGTAAGTTATTCCAATCCGTCTGGTTTGATGAGGCGGGTGGCGCAGGCGGTTACTACAGTTTTGATGGTAAATCCCTCAAGAAAGCATTCTTAAAATCACCGTTGGAATTCACTCGTATTTCTTCTGGCTTTGCGATGCGCTTGCATCCTATTTCCGGTCAATGGAAAGCGCATAAAGGCGTGGACTTTGCCGCTGTGGTCGGGACACCTGTCCGTGCATCCGGTGACGGCGTAGTGGAGACCGCAGGCATGAGCGGTGGTTACGGCAATCTGGTCGTCATTAAGCACTGGTCTAATTACAGCACGGCGTATGCACACATGAGCCGTTTTGCAGCGGGCATCCATAAAGGTAGTAAAGTCAGCCAGGGTGAAGTGATTGGGTATGTTGGCACCACTGGCTGGTCAACTGGTCCGCATTTGCACTATGAATTCCGGGTGAATAATGAAGCACGTGATCCTATGTCGGTCAGTGTGCCCAACGCACCGCCACTCGCCGGAAACGACTTGCCGCGTTTTAAATCTGTGGCGGACGATATGGCGCATCGCTTTGCCTTGTTGCGTCCACAAGGATCACCAGCAACGATGAGACTCGCATCGAAGTAATTCTCCAGGAAGTTGCGAGCAGATCTACAAGTACAATAGAAGGCTGAACTCCATGTTCAGCCTTTTTTTTAGCCTGATAAATAATCTGCTTTAAGGCGTCGGTGACGATGCCTGAATTTAACTTTGCCCCCCCCGCCATGAAAAATCTCACTAATAACTTGTATATCGGTTTAATGTCAGGCACCAGTCTGGACGGCGTAGATGGCGTTCTGGTTGCGTTACCAGATCACTCAGACCCTGCGCAAGCCAACACCATGCGATTGCTGGCGAGTGCTTATATTCCGTTTGCAGATACCTTACGGGCTGATGTAATGGCATTGCAGCAATCAGGTGCAGATGAGATTCATCGAGAGGCTTTGGCCGCTAATATGCTGGTCAGACAATACGCCGCTTGCGTTAATGCCTTGCTTGAAAAAGTGGCGTCATTTGATCAGCATAGTGTGCGTGCTATTGGTGTGCATGGCCAGACCATACGACATCGTCCAGAGCTAGGCTATACGCGCCAGACCAATAATCCTGCTTTGCTGGCAGAATTGTCTGGCATCGATGTGATCGCTGATTTTCGTAGCCGTGATGTCGCGGCGGGAGGGCAGGGCGCACCGCTGGTGCCAGCATTTCATCGCGCGATTTTTGGTCAGGTTGTCGTATGTAGGGTCGTCGCCAATATCGGCGGTATCAGCAATATCAGTATATTGCGGGCAGATGGCTCGACTACCGGTTTCGATACGGGTCCTGGTAACGTGTTAATGGATGCCTGGATCGCGCAGCATCATGCTAAATCCTATGATGAAAATGGTGCCTGGGCGGCGCAGGGGCAAGTACATACCGGATTGTTGGCTGCATTGTGCGATGAGGCATTTTTACAGACGGCTCCACCAAAAAGTACGGGGCGTGATTTATTCCGTCCCGATTGGTTGAATCAAAAATTACAGTTGTCAGCGTTTGCGGATATCTCTGCAGTAGACGTACAGACGACGCTGTGTGCGTTCACTGCGACGACTCTGGTTGACGCTATCTTAAATTATGCACCCGATGTTGCTGGCATCTATATCTGCGGTGGCGGGGCTTATAACCAATGTCTGATGCAACATATTGAGTCGACATTGCGTCGCAAGGGATCGCAGTCAACCGTCGCAAGCACTGAGGATCTGGGAGTTTCGCCACATCATGTTGAAGCCCTGGCCTTTGCCTGGCTGGCACAACAATTTGTTGATCGCTCGGCGGGTAATTTGCCCGAAGTAACTGGCGCAAAAGGTTTGCGGATTCTTGGCGCTTTATATCCCGCTTAGCGTAATCGCTTAGACTTTTGCACTGCCAAATTGCATATACTCCCCCTATTTTTTATAAAAAATGCCTTATTGTCCAAGTATTATATGGACAATAAAATATACATATGGGGAGTATATTTATTTGTTACGTGCGGATAAATTCGAAATGAGACATTTTGCGCTAGCCATTCCCCCCACTTTTTCTGATCGAATAAAAATCATTGCGCGATTCAGAGGCGCTGGTTATGATCGTCCATGAAGCACACGCTTCAACGTCGCTCGGACGGATCCGGGCGCTTACGTGAAAATACATCATGACCATTATTGATAGCACTACTCCGCCGGGCCGGGGTGATACGACACCAAGCCGCAGTTATACTTTCTCCCGCATTAATCGCCTTCCACCGTATGTCTTCAATATTACTGCCGAGCTAAAAATGGCGGCGCGCCGTCGTGGCGAGGATATTATCGATATGTCGATGGGCAATCCTGATGGCGCTACTCCACCCCACATCGTTGCCAAATTGGTTGAGGTCGCACAACGACCTGATACGCATGGCTATTCCGCTTCCAAAGGTATTCCACGCTTACGTCGCGCGATTGCACATTGGTATAAATCCCGCTATGACGTTGACCTAAATCCTGACACCGAGGCGATCGTCACCATCGGTTCTAAAGAAGGTCTTGCCCATCTGATGCTGGCGACTTTGGATAAGGGCGACACTGTGCTAGTACCCAATCCCAGCTACCCGATTCACATTTATGGCGCGGTGATTGCTGGTGCCGATATCCGTTCAATACGCATGAGTCCGGGCGTGGATTTTTTTGCCGAACTGGAACGCGCTATCCGCGAGAGTTATCCAAAACCGAAAATGATGATCTTCGGCTTCCCTTCCAACCCGACAGCGCAATGCGTAGAGTTGGAATTTTTTGAGCGCGTCGTCAAACTGGCGAAAAAACATAACATCTTGGTGGTCCATGATCTGGCGTATGCCGACATCGTTTTTGATGGATGGAAAGCGCCCTCAATCATGCAGGTGCCGGGTGCGCGTGATGTCGCTGTCGAATTTTTTACGCTATCTAAAAGCTATAACATGGCAGGCTGGCGGATCGGATTTATGGTTGGCAATAAAGAGCTGGTATCGGCTTTGGCAAGGATAAAAAGCTACCACGATTACGGTAGTTTTACGCCGGTACAAGTAGCGGCGATTGCAGCGCTGGAAGGCGATCAAACTTGCGTCAGCGAGATTCGCGACAAGTATCAGCGTCGTCGTGATGTCTTGGTAAAAGGCTTACACGAGCTGGGCTGGATGGTCGATATTCCGAAAGCGTCAATGTATATCTGGGCACATATTCCGCCGGCTTATCGTCAACTGGGCTCACTTGAATTTGCTAAGCAGGTTCTTGAAAAGGCCAAACTTTGCGTGTCACCCGGTATCGGTTTTGGCGAGTATGGCGACGAATATGTACGCTTTGCCTTGATCGAAAACGAAGCGCGGATTCGCCAGGCTTTACGTGGTCTGAAGACGATGTTTCGCGATGATGGTGTAGAAGCATAAGCGCAGTATCAAAGCGAGTTCACGCTGGCAAAGAACGTCATTGTTACGTTCTTTGCGTTTCTGAAATAATAGATTCTTTGCGCCGATGAATGACCTAGTTTTTGTGGTTGAATAAAGTTCTCCCTTCCCTTTTATTTTTTAAAGATTTTATGTCCACACCACGTATTCGTCTTGCCTCTTCAGGCCCAGAGTTCTCTCGCATTGCACTAGGTTTATGGCGTCTGGCAGATTGGGCGATGACGCCGCAGCAAAGACTCAGTTTTATTGAGCAGGCTCTGGAATCAGGAATTACCACCACTGACCATGCCGATATTTATGGCAATTACCAATGCGAGCAATTATTCGGTGAGGCGCTGGCCTTGGCACCGCAGTTACGTCACAAAATCGAGATCGTCAGCAAGTGCGGCATCAAGCTGGTGTCTGATCAGCGACCTGCGCATCAACTTCAGCATTACGACACCAGCCGTGAGCACATCATTGCGTCGGCCGAGAATTCCTTACGTAACATGCGGATTGATTATCTGGATTTGCTGCTGATACACAGACCCGATCCTTTGATGAATGCGGATGAAATAGCAGAAGCGTTTCAGCAATTGCAGCACAGTGGTAAGGTCAAATATTTTGGTGTGTCCAACTTCACGCCATCGCAATTTGAATTGCTGGCATCCCGTTTTCCGCTGGTGACTAACCAAGTGGAGTTGTCGGCCCTGCATTTGCCGCCATTACACGATGGCACGCTGGACCAGTGTCAGCGCTTAGGGATTGCGCCGATGATCTGGTCGGCACTAGCGGGAGGTCGTTTATTGCAAGATGATAGCGAGCGTGGTTTGAGGGTAAGCGCTGCATTGAAAGTCATCGCAGATCAGTTAGGTGTATCGATGTCTACTGTCGCAATTGCCTGGATTTTGCGACATCCGTCTAAGCCTGTTGTACTAACTGGCACGGGACGTATTACCGCCGTGCGTGAAGCTGTTGCTGCTTGTAGTATCAATTTAAGCCGCGAGCAATGGTTTTCTGTGTGGTGTGCATCTGCGGGTAAAAACGTTGATTAAGAAATAGCTTATTTGGAGATGGTCGTATTCAGTTTTTAAGTGTATAAATAGTAAATATTTAATAAGTTTTCTAAAGCTTACCCTTTTTTAACGGATGGGCAGTTTGACGACTTTCTTTCAATGGTTGCGCCATATCATCCTAATGCCTAAGCGGGGGCAGGCCGATTTGCAGCAATGGCGGACGGATGTTCTGTCTGCGATCGTGTTTGTGGGATTTGGTTTGGGCCTCATCACTGCGATTCCCAGCATTGCTCTTGCAATTAAACAAGGCCTATGGTCGGTGGTAGCGATTGATGTGATAGCCTTAGCATGGATTGCTTGTTTGTGGCGGTTGCCACAATTGTCATTTAAATTCCGCGCATGGAATTTGGTGGTACTGCTGTATTTTTTAGGTATATGGTTTTTGATCAAAGTCGGGCCAGTCAGCCAGATTTATCTGATGGCATTCCCTGTCATGACGGCACTCTTGATTGGCTTTCGTCCCGCCGTCGTCGCTTTGATAGTCAATGCTGTGACCTTGCTCGGAATTGGCTATCTGGCGCAAGCCAGCATTCATGTCGATCATCTCAGTGATCAGCCGTTGGTGCAATGGATGATCATTACACTCAATTTTACTTTTATCAGCTCTATCCTCACTGTGTCATGCGGCGTACTTTTGCAGCGGTTAGAGCAATCGCTAGCACAGCAATTGGCGGTAGCGACCTCCCTCAAAGACGAACAGTCCAATTTGCGCGATGCGAATGCGGCGTTAAGGTTGAATACCGTTGCCCTGGCGCGACTCAATGACATGGTGTTGATACTGAAAGCGGATACTGACTCTAGTAGCGAGAATCAGATCGTTTTTGTGAATGACGCCTTTGAGCGCAAAACGGGCTACCGGCTCGCCGAGATTGTTGGAAAGACTAGACAGTCGATGCATGGTGCAAAGACACAATTGGATGAAATCAATCGTATTGCCGAAGCGCTTGATCGTGGCGAGGCTGTGCATACTGAACTGATCAATTACACCAAATCGGGCGAGGAGTTTTGGGTCGAGACCGATATTGTTCCTATGGCTGATGAAAGCGGAAAAATAAGCCACTGGGTTGTCGTTGAGCGCGATATTACGGATCGAAAAAATGCCGACGAACACATTCACCGCCTCGCGTATTTTGACGTATTAACTGGTCTGCCAAATCGTCGCTTACTGATAGACCGTCTGGATATTTTGCTGGCAACGGCGCGTCGCACCGGGTTAAACAGTGCTGTGCTATTTATTGATCTTGACCATTTTAAAAATATTAACGATGCACGCGGACATGCTATTGGGGACTCGTTGTTGCTACATGTGACACAACGTCTTAAAACATTATTACGCGAGGTAGATACTGTTGCCCGTATCGGTGGTGATGAATTTGTCGTCCTCATTTCGAATATCTCTAACGATATTAATGTGGGTGCATTATCTGCCTTGGCCGTCGCCGAGAAAATTCGTAGTGCGGTTGCTTTGCCGTTTGAGATCGATGGACAAGCTTACAATTCTAGTTGCAGTATTGGTGTGACACTACTTCCAAAGCCAGATCAGGACACTAATGATTTGTTGAGAGAGGCAGATACCGCGATGCATCGTGCGAAAGCCGCTGGACGTAATCAGATCGCTTTTTTTGAATCGACGATGCAAGCAGAAGTGGAACAACGTTTAATTCTGGAGCACGATCTGGTGCTCGCGTTGAACGATGGACAGTTTCAGATGGTGATGCAGGCACAGGTGAATCATGAGGGGCAGCCAGAAGGTGCAGAATTGCTGATGCGTTGGACCCATCCACAGCGTGGCCCTATTTCGCCAGCGGTGTTTATTCCTGTCGCAGAAGAGTGCGGCATGATTGTGCAATTAGGTGATTGGGCCTTGCGCCAAGGTTGCCTTGCCTTAATCCGCTTAGAGCAAGCTGGGTGGCCGCTTTCACTATCGGTTAACGTCAGCCCAAAACAATTTCGTCAGGCTAATTTTGTTGATAAGGTTGCCGCAGTTTTGATGCAAACCGGTGCGCCGGCTTCTCGCTTAATTTTGGAGGTGACTGAAGGCTTGTTGATTAATAACATGCAGGAAACGATAGAGCGTATGCATGCACTGACCAAGATGGGCATTCGTTTTTCTATTGATGACTTCGGTACCGGATATTCTAGTCTCGCTTATCTTAAAAAAATGCCTTTGTATGAATTGAAAATTGATCGTAGCTTTGTACAAGATATGCCTGCCGACCCGAATGACACCGCGATCGTGCAGGCAATTTTATCGATGGCAAACCACTTGGGTTTGCGTGTGGTTGCTGAAGGCGTAGAAACTCAAGAGCAAGTAGATTTCTTAATTTCGAGCGGTTGTTCAAGTTTGCAGGGATTTTTTTATTGTCGACCATTGCCGATTGAGACTTGGCTCAAACAGCAGGACGAAAAAGCGCAGTCTACACAGAGCGTACAGAATCTACGCTAGGTGCCTGTAAGGTATCGGCGATTATGGGGCGATAGAGCGCTTAAGCGGTAAGCTGGTTTCGGTCTTCGTGTTTCGACGTCAGTTGCTATATCGTACTCAAATAGGTCTTTTGCATCCAGTCGATAAATACTTGCACTTCTGGCCGCATAATCGCCTGCGCTTCATGCACCAAGTAATACGCATGTGGTGGCGTTGCTAGCTGGGTATCGAACAGTCGTACCACTTCTCCTTGGTCGATTAATTCTTGGGCAAAATGTTGCCGGGTCAGGCCGACGCCATGACCGTGTTTAATCGCTTCCAATAGCAAGCCAAGATCGTCAATACGTAAGCCCGTGGTAGGTTCGGCCCAATCTAATTTGGCTACTTCAAACCATGGTTGCCAAGGCTCTAATGCGGAGCGTAATAAAGTTGCATGTCTTAAATCGCTGGGTTGTAAGAGCGGAGGTAGCGTTTGTAGATAAGCGGGGCTAGCGACCGCAAATGAGGGCTCGACGAATAATTTTTTGGTCACGAGATTTGGGTATTCCCCCGCACCAAACCGAATTTCAACATCACTCTCAGACAAGCTCAAATCATACAGAGGCACAAATAAAAAAATCTCGATTTCAATTTCAGGATGTAATTTAGTGAAGCTGGCTAAGCGCGGCATAAACATGTAGCGCGCGAATGTCGGAGGTAAGGTGATTTTGACGCGTAACTGATTTTGCGTCGTCTTATTCGGCAAAGGGAAGTCGGACAAAGTACGTAAAGCGACCCGCACGACGTCCAGATAACGCCGGCCAAATTCGGTCAACGTGACACTGCGTCCCTCGCGTACAAAAACACGTTCACATAAATGTTCTTCCAGCAAGCGAATGCGGTGTGATAAAGCCGAAGGAGTAATGCAGAGTTCTTCTGCGGCCACTGCAAATGAGGCGTGGCGTGCAGCTGACTCAAATGCAGATAGAGCATGTACTGGAGGTAATCTTGTTGCCATTGTTTTTCCGTGTTGAATGCATTGACTGGTTCAGAAATTTTCATACCCGAGGAGATGCGCTTGCTTTACTTCATTATGATGCGTTCTTTGATTTTTTGCCGTATCCTCCTGACATCATTCACTTAATAAATTTCTTGCTATGGGTAATCGACTTTCAAAAATTGCCACCCGCACGGGTGACGCAGGCACTACAGGTTTGGGCGATGGTAGCCGTGTTGATAAGGACGCTCTACGCGTGCATGCGATGGGCGACGTGGACGAGCTTAACTCGCAGATTGGTGTCTTGTTATGTGAAGATATTCCGCCACAAATGCAGCGCGAATTGGTGTCGATTCAGCACGATCTGTTTGATATGGGAGGAGAGCTATGTATTCCCGGTTACACCATGATCACTGATACGCAAGTGGCTCGCCTGGATACCTTATTGGCGCACTACAATGCCGATCTGGAGCCGTTAAAGGATTTTATTTTACCCGGTGGTTCGCGTGCCGCAGCAGTCGCACATGTTTGCCGTACCGTATGTCGCCGCGCGGAGAGAGCCATTGTTAGCGTTGGTAAGGCAGAAACGATCAATGACCAGCCAAGGCAATATATGAATCGCCTGTCTGATCTGATGTTCGTTTTGTCGCGGGTATTAAATCGTTATGCAGGCGGCACCGATGTGCTGTGGGAAAAAGAACGCGAACGTTGATTTAGTCGGCGATTGATTTTTCTATTTCCGCTTTAAATCAATATACTCCCCTATAAAATAATAAAATATACCTTATTCTCCATTATTTATATGGACAATGAATATATACATAATGGGAGTATATTGTTTTACTTGATGCTGAAGAGAAAAAAGCCACGTTGCCTTTCGGCTTACGTGGCTTTTTTCTTACATACGTCAGACAATTTATTTCGCCGGGAAAGTCATACCCAGTTGGTCAAACAAAAATGCATACACGTCGGCAGTCTGGTTGGCTTTGATCGAGAGAGAGCTGCCGATGCCATGACCTGCATGTGAGTTGATGCTGAGATAGACCGGCTTGCCAGCAGTCGCTGCTTGTAAACGAGCGATCATTTTGCGGGAATGCATCGGATTGACGCGGCCGTCGGTCTCGCCCGTTGCCATGAAAATCGCCGGGTAGGTCGTGCCATCCTGAACATGGTGATAAGGCGAATAGGCATACAAAGCCTTTAGTTGATCCGGATTTTTTACACTGCCAAATTCGGTGGTATTGAAGGCGCCGTTCGGATCTAGCTCTACCCGCAACATATCGTAGATGCCAACTTGTGATACCACTGCTTTAAATAAATCAGGATGTTGGGTAAAGACAGCTCCCATTAGTAAGCCTCCGTTGCTGCCACCGATGCTGGCCATATGTTCGCTAGAAGTATACTTTTGTGCGATCAGGTATTGTGCCGCTGCCGTGAAATCGTCAAACACATTTTGCTTATTCGTCAGCGCGCCCTTGCTGTGCCATTCCTCGCCAAACTCACCGCCGCCGCGCAGATTAGCAATCACAAATACACCACCCGCATTCAGCCATAAACGCGTTGCCGGGCTTAAAAAGCGAGGTGTCTGATTGACGCTGTAGCCACCGTAACCGTTCAGTAAAACGGGATTAGTCCCATCCAATTTCGTCCCTTTACGGCGGACAATATTTAAGGGGATTTTTGTTCCATCTTTGGAGGTTGCAAATTCCCTCACAACTTCCGTGTCGTCAAAGGAGGTTGCGCTGGTTTGCGCCAGTTTCGTGGTTTCTGACTTGCCCGATTTTTCGTCGTAACGAGAGTAGTAAGGCGGTGTCAGGAAAGTTTTAACTGCATAGAGCAAGGAGCCGTCGCTCAGCGTGTCAATTTCATCCACGGTAGCGACATCCGGCAGTGGAAGGTTGCCAAGTGATTTACCGTCATGGTCATAGATGGCTACGCGTGATGGCCCACCGATAATTTCACGCACGTATAAAGCATTTTTTGTAACGATGACTGGCGAGCCACCGAATTCTCCACCAGGTTGTATCACCGCATCAGACTCAGGTATGACAACTTTTGCATGTGCAAGCTCTAAATCATTCAGCGCTAGTTTTAAGAGTTTTCCGCGCGGAGCATCTTTACGTGATACCAAATACATGGCGTTGTCCGAGCCAATCGTGGCCGCGACAATCTTGTCTTCAAAACGGCTGACTTGCTTGATTTTCCCGTCCTGGCTGATCACGTAATGTGCGAATTCGCCACCATCACCATTGGCAACTGAGGCGACCACATAGTTAGGATTTTGATGACTATCAAGCGCGATTTCTGCAACTTTAGGAAAGTCTTTTCCTAGGACATAAACATCTTTTGATGGATCAGTGCCAATTTTATGGAAGTAAATCTGTTGATAAAAATGTTGACGATTCGCTGGCTGATCTTTCCCTGGGTAGCGGGTGTACCAGAAACCTGTACCGTCCGCTTTCCATGCAACGCTACCACCGCCAGTTGGATACTGTACCAATGGAATCAGTTTGTCGATTTGTTTGCCTGTGCTAACGTCAATGATGTGTACTGAGCCATCTTCGCTTCCATTGTCCGACATTGACACAGCGACTTTAGATCCGTCATGTGATGGAACAAACCAGTCGATTGCCGTCGTACCTTTTGAATTGATGAGATTTGGATCAAGAACGATTTTGGCTAGTGCAGGATCAGCTGCATTTGTCAGCACCGCAATCATTGGCTGCTGTTTTGGTGGCTGGTTATACATCGCAAAAACTTTGTCACCAGCGGTATGCAAATCATAGTAAGAACTGGATGAAGCAGAAATTTGCGCCATCAGATTATCAAATATGGGTTTGCGGAATGTCAGGCTATCGAAATATTGTCGTGTGCGTTTGTCCTGTGCCACGCTCCACTGATGTACAGCAGGATCACTTTGTTTTTCTAGCCAGCGGTAGGGATCTTTGACGGTGATATCCCCATAGGTATCAGTCACTTCAGCGATACGTGTTGGTGGTGCCGTTTTATCAGCAGCAATTGCAGTACCATTCGAGATCAAGAAACTGAAGCCAGCAACGGCTACCGCACTGAGCTTCAATGAATACATATTTTTCTTCGTCATAAAGTAATCCCCGTTATTTAATACGCAAAAAATTGTTGAGCTTTTGTTTGACTCATGTGGACTGAATTAAAACCGAATAGTGTCAGGCGACAGAGTTTCTTCCATCAGAAATGAAAAAAGCGAAGCTTGTTGGCTTCGCTTTTTTCATTTCCTTACTGATTATTTGCTACTAGCTTCAGTGCTTCTGTTCCAAAGCGTTTTTTGATCGAGGCCTCAATTCCTGCTGCATCCAGACCACAACTAGCAAGTAGTAAAGCCGGATCACCATGATCGATAAATTGATCTGGTAAGCCGAGTATCAGCAATGGTTTTGTAATTCCTGCTGCTGCCATTGCTTCTGCGACTGCGGAGCCTGCGCCACCTATCACAGTGCCTTCTTCTACCGTGACTAACAAATCATGAGTGTTGGCCAGTTCTGCCAGTAATGCCGTATCTAGCGGTTTGACAAAGCGCATATTCGCCAGTGTGGCATCCAGATTTTCCGCAGCTTTTAATCCCGGCTGCACCATGGAGCCAAATGCCAAAATGGCGATGCTCTTGCCTTTACGTTTGATTTCGCCTTTGCCAATCGGCAGGGTGCTGAGTTCTAAATTGATCGCTGCACCAATCCCGGCGCCGCGTGGATAGCGGATAGCTGCCGGGCCTGGATAATGGAAGCCAGTCGACAACATTTGACGGCATTCATTCTCATCCGAGGCGGCCATCACGACCATATTAGGGATACAGCGCAGATAAGCCAGATCATAATTGCCGGCATGGGTTGCACCATCAGCACCGACCAGTCCCGCTCGGTCCAGGGCGAAAGTAACATCCAGATTTTGCAACGCGATATCGTGAATTAACTGATCATAAGCACGTTGTAAAAAAGTGGAGTAAATCGCAACGACAGGTTTGAGCCCCTCGCATGCCATGCCACCGGCAAACGTAACAGAATGCTGTTCTGCAATGCCAACATCGTAATAACGGTCAGGGAATTTTTGCTCAAATTCCACCATGCCAGAACCTTCGCGCATCGCTGGCGTAATGCCAATCAAGCGTTGATCAGCGGCAGCCATATCGCATAACCAATTACCAAAGACTTGCGTGTAAGTTTGTTTGGCAGGCGTAGTAGAGGGCTTAATGCCTTCAGCAGGATTGAATTTGCCAGGGCCGTGATAAAGAATTGGATCGGCTTCTGCTAATTTATAGCCCTGGCCTTTTTTGGTGACCACGTGCAGGAATTGCGGACCTTTCAGATTTTTTAAATTCTGTAGGGTTGGTACCAGAGAGTCCAGATCATGACCGTCAATCGGGCCAATATAATTAAAACCAAATTCTTCAAACATCGTCGCTGGTACGATCATGCCTTTTGCGTGTTCCTCAAACCGTTTGGCGAGTTCTAATACCGGCGTTGGCAGTACGGATTTGCCGACATTGCGTGCTGCGGCATAAAATTTGCCAGACATCAGACGCGCCAGATAACGGTTGAGCGCACCGACCGGTGGCGAGATCGACATATCGTTGTCGTTCAGAATCACCAGTAAGTTAATATCGTCGTAGACGCCCGCATTATTCAAGGCCTCAAACGCCATGCCGGCTGTCATTGAGCCATCGCCAATGATGGCAACGGAATGTCGATCCTCGCCTTTGGTTTTTGCCGCCAAAGCCATCCCTAATGCAGCAGAAATCGATGTCGATGAATGCGCCGTACCAAACGTGTCGTATTCGCTCTCAACCCGGCGCGGGAAACCGGAGATACCATTCAACTGACGCAAGGTATGCATGCGATCACGACGACCCGTCAGAATTTTATGCGGATACGTTTGATGACCCACATCCCAGACCAGACGATCTTCCGGTGTCTGAAATACATAGTGCAGCGCGATGGTGAGTTCAACAGTGCCTAAATTAGACGATAAATGACCGCCCGTTTTAGACACAGAATCAATCACAAAATGACGTAACTCGTCGGCCAGCGGTTTTAATTGGGCACGTGTTAGCTTGCGTAAATCGGCTGGAGAATTAATGCTGTCTAACAGAGTGTTTGTATTATTAGTTGTGGTCATAAATTACGCCTTCCTCTGCACAATCAAATCTGCCAGGTTGCGCAGGATGTGTGCTTTTTCTCCAAAGGGCAACAACGCAGCATGGGCGTCGTCGCATAGTTTTTTTGCCAGCGCTTGTGACGCTTCCAGACCCAGCAAGGATACGTAGGTCGGCTTGTTATCTGCTGCATCTTTGCCAGCAGTTTTACCTAGGGTGACAGAATCTGCGGTGGCATCCAGGACATCATCCACTACCTGAAATGCCAGTCCAATTGCGCTGGCGTATGCATCAAGCGCAGCGACTTCCGCCGCGGATAAAGTCTTGCCACACATCGCGCCCATGATGACTGAGCCACGCAGCAATGCACCTGTTTTTAAACGGTGCATTTGTTCAAGCTGATCTACTGTTAAGGCGACACCGACGCTGGCTAAATCAATCGCCTGACCGCCGCACATACCGGTTGACCCAGCGGCTTGTGCCAGCAAACGCAGCATGGCAACTTGCCGTAAAGATTCACTCTCTGCTTCTGCCAAGACCAAAAAAGCTTGTGCTTGCAGCGCATCACCAACCAACAGGGCAGTTGCCTCATCATATTTGACATGCACAGTAGGTTTGCCTCTACGCAAAGCGTCATCATCCATACAGGGCATGTCGTCATGCACTAATGAATAAGCGTGAATCATTTCTAATGCGGCGGCGGCACGCGCCAATAAATCCGCTGGCGCATCAAACATAAAACCGGCGGCATACACTAACAAAGGACGCACGCGTTTGCCGCCATCTAAAGCGGCGTAACGCATTGCCTGATGTAGTTTTGCCGGTACCACATCGCTATCTGGTAAGAAACTAGCTAATAAGACTTCAAATTGCTGCTGAGTGGATTTCATCCAATCCTGAAAATGCGCGCTCATGCATCGGCCTCGCCAGAATTATCTGCAACGAAAGGTTTCAGCATGCCAGCTTCCAGTACTTTGACCTGCTGTTCTACTTTGTCGAGTTGGCCTGCACAGTATTTAATCAATTCGGCCCCACGTTGATAAGCCGTGACAGAGGCTTCTAAAGGCAGCTCACCAGCTTCCATCTGGGCGACCAGTTCTAATAATTCCGACATCGCTGCTTCGAAAGAAGTTGGCTGATCGTTCTGACCGAGTTGTCCGATGGAGGGTAATTTTTTTGGCATAGGTAGTCTTGAAGAGCAAATTGAGTCTAACCCTGCATTTTAGTGCAAACCCAGTTGATAATCAGCTTAGTTGGCATAATTAGCAGCTTTTTTAGAGCTATCCTTTCTATCTCGGCATTATTCACTTTTATGTTCTTATGGATTTTATTTTTTTGATATCGTAAAAAAGAGAATTTGCTTAAAAAAGCAGCTGAAATTGCGATTCAAACATTTCCATGTGGAAATTATTCGTATATAGTCAAATCAAACCAAATCAAACCAAGTCAAACCAAGTTAAACCAAGTTAAAACAATTCAGATAAAGTCAAATTCTGTTGCGCAAGGCTTGATAAGTATGATTTGGGCCATCGTGGAAGTCAGTGCGAAGACTTCCGACAAGGGATTACACTATATTCGTTTGACAAACTTTGCTAATAACTTTCCTTAAACACAACTGTCATGTCAGCACAATCGCCCGATCATCGGCAGTCCCAGAAAGCACCTTTAGCGCGTGCAGATATTTTGCGTGCTCTGATTCCACATGCGACGCACTTGGTGGTGGCGCAACTGGATGCCTTTGCAGCACGCTTAGCGAATGCATTTTTTGCCGCATCGGAGCAAGTTGGTGACGCACGGGAAGCGAATTTAAATTTTAATTCTGGTCAGTTACTAAAGAACAACGGTTACGCTTTCTACTATTTATGTTCTGCTGATATCCAGGCGGCATTTCGTAAAGAAATCCAGGCTTTGTCATCAATATCATCAGCAAATTCATTACCAACTAAGCCTCAATCAGAGCGTGTCGAGCAACAAGACATTGCCTTGACGCTGGTGTCATATGAGGAGATGGACAAAAAACTGGCTTTTGGGCGTGCGAGTCGCTCCCTGGAGTTGTCCAGTGCAGAGCAATTGGCCGCTTTAAGTATGCGTCTGGCTTGCATCATTGGCATTGATAGTCTGAGCATTACGCAAAATCCATTCAGGCCAGAATTTTTTTTACGTGTGGTGCATGCATCATGGTGCAAATTTAATCCTGATACGAATACCCATCCGCTGATTCTGCCTTTGCTACGCGGAGATATTTTGTTTGATCTGTCGCCTATTTTTCAGGCATTAAATGAATTTTTGGTGTACCAAGGGATCTTGCCTGATTTACATGAATCCTATCGGATAAAAAAGACAGAAAATCCAGGCTCTAGTCAATTCGGTAAAAAAGATTTTAGTCAAAAGCTGAAGCAAATTTTCTCAGAAAAAACTCCATCAGAAACATCGAGTAACGATGCCAATGATCAGCAAAAGATTTGTCAGACAGGCAGGCAGAGGGATCAGCAGCAACATGACCAGCAATTCTCTGCCAGCGGACAATCTAAGCAGCAAGAAACCGATACTCGGCTTTTCCATTATCTGGAGAATCTGCAAAAAACGATGGCGATACACCAGTTAGTGGCTGGTGCGCAAGATGTGATACGGCTATCGCAAATGCGCGAGCAAATGCCAGAATTGGCAAGTGGTAATAGCGTAGAAAAAACTACTCTCGATTTACTCTCTAAGATATTTGATACAGTTTTCCATAATCCATCGATTCCTAGTCAAATCAAAGAATTGATTGGAGTACTGCAAATCCCTGTGCTCAAAGCAGCATTGATCGATAAAGAATTTTTCTTTCAAGATACCCATCCGGCACGTCGCATGATAGATCTGCTTACGCAGCAGAGTGTCGCCTGGGATCAAAGTAAGGGACATGCAGATCCGTTGTTCCAGGCGATGCAGCGCAATGTTAGTCGCGTCCAAAACGAGTTCGACCAACAGATGAGTCTGTTCGATGAAGTCGTCTCTGATCTGGAAAACTTTGTCGCCAAAGAAGATGAATCGAATACCCAAGCGTTGCAGGAGCCGATTAAACGCGCCTTGCAAAAAGAAAAGTTCAAACAGGCCAATATCGTTGCCAATAATGAAGTTGCATTGCGAGTCGGTACTGGCGAGGTAGTCGCTTTTGTTGAAAGCTTTTTAGAAAACCGTTGGACTAAAGTACTAACACTGGCGTACAGCGTGCAAGAAGACAAACCGCATGCTGTGACGGACGCGATCAAAACGATGGATGACTTAATCTGGAGTGTTAAGCCTAAGATTACTTTGCCACAACGGCAAGAATTATTGAACCGTCTGCCAGCGATTTTGGCAAGACTGAATAAGTGGCTGAGCCTGATTAAATGGGAAGATGCAGACCGCATCCAGTTTTTTGCTGATCTTGCTGAGTGTCATGCATCTATCGTCCGTTCCCCCCTTGAATTATCGCCAGAAAAGCAGTTAGAAATTGCTGTAGAAGCCGCCCAGATAGCCGCTGAGCGTCGTTTGGAAAAACGTGCTCAAGCTGAGGCGCAAGAGCTAGAGAAGCAGCATGCAGAAGATGACTACGTGGATGTTGCGGCGGATGAAACAGCCGACGTTGTAGCAAATCTGGAACGAGGGATCTGGCTACAATTTACCAAGAAAAATGGTGATAGTCACAAAGCTCGGCTTGCTTGGGTCAGTCCTATGCGTAGCTTGTATATTTTTACTACTAGTCAAAAAGAAAAATCCTTCTCTTTAGCGGTAAAAGAATTAGAGCAGACTTTCCGTGAGCAACGTGCGGAAATTCTGATGCTCGATAAATTGGTTGATCGCGCTTTAAGTGAGGCATTAGAAGAGCATGCTGAACAAGAGATTGAGTCGACAAACTAGGTTTTTGGGTCTGTGAAAATTGCGACAAATTTCTCTAATTGCAGATAAGGAAGTGTTTGCCGATCAAGGTTTTTTGATCACTCAAGCTTTGTTCGACTCCGACACCTTTAGTCATCTCGAATTTGAACTAAATGAACTACTCGTGAATAGCGTTGGAACTCGCCATCTGCTCGATTTCCGTTGGTGCTCCGATTTAGCTCTGCGTATTCGCCAACACTCTTTGGTTAGACCATTCTTGCCATTGGACGCTATCGCAGTGCAATGTACTTACTTTGAAAAGTCCAAAGACCAAAATTGGCTAGTCCCTTTACATCAAGATCTTAGTATCCCAGTCAAGAAGAGAATAACTCATCCCGATTTAACGGTTTGGTCTGAAAAAGAAGGATTGGTCTTTGTACAGCCTACTAATGAAATGTTGCGTCAATTGGTTGCCGTACGTTTGCATATCGATGAATGCGACCTAACTGACGGCCCCTTGCGCGTTGTTCCGATGTCACATAAAAATGGTCGGTTATCCAACCAGGCCGCTATAGAGACACGTGATCGCATGGGAGAAGTTATTTGCCCCGTTGAGAAAGGCGGGGCTTTAATAATGAGTCCTCTTCTATTGCATGCATCATCAAAAGCATCAGGCGAAAGTAAAAGGCGAGTACTGCATTTTGTTTATGGGCCAACCATTTTGAGTCATGGATTAAATTGGCGATATGCGATATGAATCGCCTACTCGTTCACTCATAAGCCCCCAAACGTTTCTGCTCATTCGTATCAAATAACTGATTACGAATTTGCTGTAATGCCGTCATTTGTTCCGTGTCGTTTTTTCCATTGCTGATGATTTTATTTCGCTCCGCCTGATAAGTAGCAATCCGGTTTTTCCAATCTGTATCTTCTCTATCCAGATCAGCCAATCGTGCGGCGGCTTCTGGTGTGGTTGCTGCTGCTCGCATACGATAAATATCGTCGTCGCTTGCACCTTGCGCGCGCATTTTTGCGACGTTTTCTTCCATACGTATGATTTGATAAGGCGCTTCTTTTTCTGCCCGCAGTGCTGCTGGCATGGCCGCGTCCAGCGCTTGTAGTTTTTGTTGCTTTTGTACGTTGTTCAGATTTTTATCTTGTGCGATTTCCAGTCGCGTAATCGCGTCGGTGTCGTAGGCATCGTCAAAGCCAAAGAATGCAGTATTTTCGTTTTGATTGAAATAACGCTGCCTTAAAGTTTGCATGCCTGCTAGCCGTGCTTTGATTGCAGATGTCATTTTATTGCTGTCATAGCCGGCATTTGTAGGATTCACTAGTTGAGGATTTTTCTCTATTTCTGCCAGTGCTAGTTTGTAATCCAGGTAGCGACTTAGCAGATCTTTAGCTTGTGCTGCCGCTTTGGGGCCTAACTTTTTACTTAGTTCTTTTTCTATTTCCGCACGGATTTCCGGCAAAGTTTTTTCGCCTGTCGCCGCTAAGTAATAGTCGAACATGTGGCGCAATCCGGCATCGACAATTAAGATATCGGTGCTTGCTTGTTGTAACTGACCGTCAACCTGAGTGCCATCCATAGAGCGCACAAATGCGAACGAATCTTTATCGCTCAATACCTGCTCTGAGTGCGTTTTTGTAGTCGGGTCGGTACGTAGTTGCAGCATCGTGAATATAGCGATGACGATGGATGCGATAGTGATGGTGGCGTAGCTTTTTTGTATTCTCATTATCTCGATCAACATTCTGATGTGGTCATTCCTGCTTCCGTAAAAATTACGGAGATGGATAAGTCAATTAGCGGCTAACAAGTTGCGTACATCAAATAACAACTCATGGTCGTATTTGATGCACGCTATCCGTCTTAGATGTTTAAAATTGTAGACGCAATAGAATTTAGTTAATTTTATAGCCCTAAATTTTTTAAGCGATTGGCGTGTTGTCGATACAGCGTCACCGGATTGGTCTCAAAAATATTCACCAGGCCGACTGTTTGGTTCACTTCATCCAGATGGTTCATCGCGTAATCGTCACGGATCACTTTGCCTAAATGCGCGGAGCAGCTTGCGACCAATCCGTCATTTTTTGCGCCCGTAAAGGCCAGCGAAGTTAAGGCTAATGCCGGATCGATTGGATCGAGTACATTGGTATAGGCCTTGGCACCGCTCCAGGAGAAATACGACACGCCGTTGACTTGGTAGGCACCTTCACCGCAGGCGCTGGTTGGTACGCCCTCTGGATGGGAGGCATTGAACTTGAGTGATCCTGCCGTACTCAATGATTTTGCTGCTGCCAATGAATCCTGAGTTAATCCTTTGCCGCCAGAGAGGAAGTTAATGATGCTTGCCAGGCCGTTGGTGATCGACACAACCACTGCGTTTGATAGCGAGCCGTCAGGTGCGATTCCCAGCAGCAGATCAGCCACTTTGGAGCCGCGATTGACGCCGCCTACGGTGGTCACCGATGCCACCAGATCAGGTCGGACGGATGCCACATAACGTGCGGTCGGGCCGCCGTGGCTATGTCCAATCAGGTTGACTTTGCCGGTGCCAGTGACCGCAATGATTTGTTTGACCTGAGTCAGTAATTGCTCGCCCCGTACTTCGGTACTATTCGCAGCGGAGACTTGGGTTGCATACACTTTGGCGCCGTCAGAGCGTAAAGCGGATGGAATGCCATACCAATATTCCACAGGGCCGATGTTATCGAAGCCAAACAAACCATGTGCCAGCACGATGGGATATTTTGTTTCTGTGTAACCAGAGGCCCATGATGTTGTAGGAAGCATAGCCAATCCAACTAGTAATGCCCCGATTTTTTTCATACCTTTTTTGTTCATTTTTTTGTCTCTTAAATTATTTTTTTCAAATAGCCAAAATGAAACCGGACAATGTCATTTGTCCTTTACTGTCGCTCCTTTTAAAAAATGGGATTTTCAGACTAGGTTTTGCCTAATCAATAAGCAAGGCGCAGCGCAGCATAAAAATCGTGCTGAAATACAGATTTAATGAAGTCAGCCCATTTTTGATTGGACATTGATGAGATGAATTAATCGATGGCGAATGAAAGCTTATTGATGCTTGCTGGATCGGTTTTAGGCACTTTGCGACTAAAAATGTAGGGCGATGGCTGGTGTTTTTGTTTACGCCTATTTGCTTAAGCTAGGTTTTAAACCTGACTATCTTGCCGATAAGTAAAAATTAGAAGATTGTCACTAAAGTTGATTTATCCGTCGTTTTGTTGCTTGCAACGTCGGTTTGTCACAACAAACAACGCTGACTTTTTGATTTCTTTTTGTTTATTTTGAAATCAAAAAAAGTCTAATTTGCCGCAGAGCACCCCGATAAAGCCGATTCAGGTATAATCCGCGGTCTTGTCCAAAATTTCCTCTTCATTCTTTTTGTGTGAGCTTTTCGCTGGAGATCGTCGTTTTCTTATTCACGATCAGCAGTTAAAAGCAGGTTTTTGTGGATTCTTTCTCCTTTAGGTTGGTGCAAATTAATTTGGGGGGTAGGGATGTCCGATCTGGCTTCTTTTTCCAAACTCGCGCGCTCCGACGCGCAACTTCCTGTTCATGTGTATTTTGATCAATCGCTGTTGCAACGCGAGATCAAACAACTCTTCCAGTCTGGCCCACGCTATGTCGGTCATGAATTGATGGTGCCCAATGTCGGCGATTTTGCTACGCTCGTCGCTGAGAATGAAGGCCGCATGCTGGTGCGTCATGCCGACGGCGCTAACGGAATTGAGCTGATGTCCAATGTCTGCCGCCATCGGCAAGCACTGATGTTTAATGGACGCGGTAATAGCAGCAACATCGTGTGCCCTTTACACCGCTGGACCTATGACTTAAAAGGTGAGCTGATTGGCGCACCGCATTTTGAGGACACGCCTTGCCTTAATCTGTCACGCACGCCGCTACAAAACTGGAACGGTTTATTGTTCGAGCAAAACGGCTATAACGTGATGGAAAAAATGGAACAGCTCAGCGTCACCAAAGACCTCAATTTCAGCGACTACATGCTAGACCATGTGGAAGTGCATGAATGTGATTACAACTGGAAGACTTTTATTGAAGTTTATCTGGAAGATTATCATGTAGAACCATTTCATCCGGGCTTGGGCAGTTTTGTCACTTGCGATGATTTAAGCTGGGAGTTTGGCGAGGATTACAGCGTACAAACGGTCGGCGTGAATAATGGCTTACTCAAATCCGGTTCTGCTAAATACCAAGCGTGGCAAGAGCAAATCCTCAAGTTCCGTAACGGTGAAACACCTAAATACGGTGCGATCTGGTTAACGCTATACCCGAATATCATGGTCGAATGGTATCCGCATGTGCTGGTGGTATCGACTTTATGGCCGACCGCGACTGGCAAGACACGCAATGTAGTGGAATTCTATTATCCCGAAGAGATCGTCCTGTTTGAGCGTGAATTTATCGAGGCTGAACGCGCTGCTTATATGGAAACCTGTATTGAGGACGATGAGATTGCTTTGCGCATGGATGCGGGGCGCAAAATTTTGCTAGACCGTGGTGTCAGCGAAGTTGGTCCTTATCAATCACCGATGGAAGATGGCATGCAGCATTTTCATGAGTGGTATCGACGCAAAATACAGTTTTAAAAAAATTAAGGGGAAGCCGCAGCTTCCCCTTAATTTTTTGTTACTCCTTTTTAGCCTGTCGATTACTACATCAATTATCAGACCGATTAAAAGAGTGAAAAAGAACCGGGGTCAAATAAATGCAGTCTTTGTGGATGCTGGTAGCCAGCTTTTTATTCTCCATCATGGGCGTATGCGTCAAGCTCGCCTCGGATACATATTCAACTTCTGAAATCGTTGCTTATCGTGGCCTGGTCGGGATGGTGATGATTTATTTGCTAGTGAGGATGCAAGGCTATAGTTTGCGCACTCGCATGGCAGGTCATCATTTGTGGCGCGGCACGGTAGGCGTGATCGCTTTGTGGTTATGGTTTTATTCGATCAGCCGTTTGTCGTTAGCGATGGCGGTGACGCTCAATTACATGTCACCGATCTGGATCGCTGCGATCTTGTTTGGTGGGGCATGGTTAAAAGGAAAACAGCGGATTGAATGGGGTTTGCTTGCAGCCATTGCTTTGGGATTTATCGGCGTTTTATTGTTGCTGCGTCCCAGCATGCATGCAGATCAGATGGTCGGTGGGATCGTGGCGCTCATCTCTGGCATGCTCGCTGCGCTGGCTTACATGCAAGTGCGTCAGATGGGTTTGATGGGCGAGCCAGAATATCGTGTGGTATTTTATTTTTCACTCACCTGCGCCATTGCCGGTTTGTTCGGCACAATGATTAATGGACTGACTTACGGGCTGGACTACGGGCTTGGTCAGGATGCTGGCAGTAGCAACTTAGCTGCACATTCGCTTACGGCTGGCTGGCATGCGCATCAGTTCAAAGGCTTGTTGTTGCTGATGACCATAGGCTTGACTGCGGCTTCAGCCCAATTTGCGATGACACGCGCCTATCGCCTTGGCAATGCTTTGGTCACCGCCAATTTACAATATGTTGGCATCGTATTTTCCAGCATTTGGGATCTGTTATTGTGGAACGATGCCTTAAGCCCGATGAGCTGGTTAGGCATTGCCGTGATCTTAAGTAGTGGATTGATTGCGACGTTCTATAATGCCAGAAACAAACCAGTAATCGCCATCGACCCTATCGCGACTGAATAAAAGGAGTACGCATGCATACCACACTGATTTCTGCCACGGAGTTATCGGCTCAGATTGACAATCCACATTGGGTCATTTTAGATTGCCGGCATGATTTGCTAGATGTCAGCGCGGGTAAAAAAGCCTATGATGCGGCGCATATCCCGCGTGCTAAATTCGCCAGCCTGGACAACCAATTGTCGGGCCCTAAATTATCTTCCAATGGCGTTTTTCATGGGCGGCATCCATTGCCGGAAAAAGAAGATTTCATCCGAATCCTGCGTGCCTGGGGAGTTGTTAATTCTACGCAAGTCATTGCCTATGATGCACACGGCGGCATGTTTGCCGCCCGTCTCTGGTGGATGTTGCGCTGGGTTGGGCATAAAGCGGTTGCGGTATTGGATGGCGGCTTGCCTGCATGGCAGGCGCAAGGCTTGCCAACCACAGACAAAGCGCCAGAGCCAGCGCGTGGCAGCATTAGCTTAGGCGCTAGTCTGGTCAGCAGCGTCAACGTCGGTGACGTGCTGGTTAACCTTGCTACGGCTTCGCGCACGCTGGTGGATGCCCGCGCGGCAGACCGTTTTCGCGGTGAGAACGAAACTATGGACCCGATTGGCGGCCATATTCCCGGCGCAAAAAATCGTTTTTTTAAAGATAATCTGCAAGCGGATGGGTGCTTCAAATCACCGCAAGAATTACAGGCAGAATGGAGTGCAATTGTGCCAGATGCCAGCAAGGCGATTATGCAATGTGGATCAGGCGTGACGGCCTGCCACAATTTGTTAGCTTTGGAAATCGCGGGTTTGCCGGGCGCTGCTTTATATCCGGGATCGTGGAGCGAGTGGTGTGCAGAGCCTGCGCGCCCATATGTTATTGGTGATGGTGAATAAGTCAGGCTGATGGGTAGATCCAAGCAAACAAGCTGCACAAAAACGGTATGCAAACCAGTATTGCGAAATATACTCCCCTTTAATTTATTTAAAATCGGCCTGCTGTCCAGATATTACTTGGACAGATTAAATATACATATTGGGAGTATGTTATTTGGGGTTTGCGCAAACAACCAAGATCCCTACTCCAGATAGGCACAGAGAAAGAACAAGGAGGGAGAAAGGCAGAATTTCGTTGCGCTCTTGATTTCCTCTATATTTGTTGTTCCTCGGTCTCTGTGTTGAGCGGTCTTAATGTTTTACATCCAGCCATCTGATTGCATGTGAATGGGCACAAATAGTGTTCCGTTTTTACGTAACTCCTATCATTTGCGATTGCGATTGCGATTGCGATTGCGATTGCGATTGCGATTGGGTTTGCTGCTGCGTCATTCCCTGGCGCTCTGGTTCTGCATAACCCAACACCACACGATGGATAAAATGCAGCTTTTCCTGGACGGGTGCTGGTAAGGTGAAGGGGTAAGAATCTGGCATGCCGACACTGCGGTTAAGGCTGTTGAGCACATAGGTGAGTGCAAACCAGTCCTTGATAATTTCCTCAAAAGTATCGATCTTCATCGGTGATGCGCTGATCACCATGCCCGGCTCTGCGACATTGTGTGGATTGAGTGATAGTCCACAAGCATGTGCGGTCTCTAGCGTATCGATCATGTGCAGATAATGCGCCCAGGTTTCTGCCCAATCTTCCCAGGGATGCGATGCGGCATAACTACTAATAAAAGATTGCTCCCAATTGACGGGCGCGCCGTTGGCGTAATGCGATTTCAGGCATTCGCTATAATCCTGCCGCTCGTCGCCAAAAAGTTGGCGGTATCCCTCAACCCAAGGACCGTCAGCGATCAGCCGGTCAAAATAATAATGCCCACTCTCATGCCGAAAATGACCAAGCAGAGTGCGGTAACGCTCATGCATTTGCTCGCGCGTTCCCTCACGTTTGGCGGGGTCTGCTTCTGCAATATTTAAAGTAATTAAGCCGTCGTCGTGCCCGGTCAGGACTTTTTCGCTACCACTCTCGTCTTCCAAAAATTGGAATGCCAGGCCGGTTTCCTCATTTTCTTCTTTAGATACCGGTTTTAAACCGAGAAACCAGAGCGAGTATAAAAGTCGACGTTTGGCGGACTCCAGTCGCTGCCAAAACAAGTGATTTTTTTCGCTCGACAATGTCGGTATCACAACCGTTAATTGGCACGACGCACACAAATCATGGGCATCGTCCAGATCCAGCATCCAGTTACAGACATGTTGATTCGCATAATTACTGCATTGCTTAAAAACACGTCCCGCATTGACGGGATTTAAACTGCGCCAATAACCGTTATCCGATGGCTCAAAGCTGCTTACCGCCCGAATCTCGGGCTGATAACCCAGCATGCTCCCGCAAGCACCACACAACGTGTTCTCGAAAAAAACTTGCTGGCTACATTTATCACAGTGAAAAGTTTTCATATAAATTACTCAAAGATCCGCTGAAGAGAGTAAAACGGAACGCCATATACTCCCTTTCATGTTGAATTAAATTGTCTTGAAAGTCAGATAATAATTGGATTATTAAAAAATACTCATAAGGAGTATATTAATTTAAGCTAAAATTATCCCTCTACTGCACGTATCGTCCAAAAATCTGCCGCCAGGTTGGGTTCTAGTAAATACGCATAAGGCACGGTAAAAAATCCCTTTTTGCCCCATGCATCGCCCCAGGAGTTCATCACGATAAAGCGCTCGGTTTTATCGTCATAACCGACTGCCAGTACTGAATGACCGCCTACCAAACCTTCATTTTTTTTGGGCATCGCTAACACCCCGTGCTGCGTCATTTTCTCAGATTCAAACTCATCGTACAGTGTGATACCGAACACAAACGGATGCCCGGTTGCCAGACAAACTTTTAAATGATCGAGTTTTTGTTGCAGGCGCTGATAACAGATCGCCTGATGTTGCAGCGCCTCGTCATACGCAGCTTTTGGTGGTTTCAGCGCATATTTTTTGGCGATATATGGCCAGTTACTTTCACGACAGATTCCCTGCTTGGCAACACTTTTAATGGCATCACGGATTTGCGCGCCATGGTTTTGCCGCTCGGTGCCGATCATCACACGTGCGTTGTAATGCACAAACAAACGTGACGGCATAAAAGGGCGCTGCATACCCTGTTTCATCAGATTAAAACGGAAGGCATTGCAGACAGCATTGGCGGTACAACTGCCTATTCTGTCACCTTGATTAAATACACTGGGACAGTGAGGACGCAGATCAATTTTGGTGGGGAGTTGATGTAGGTAATTCGGGGGAAGATCAAATGAGTGATCACGATGATCTGGCAAGTCGGGCAACCAGCCATAGCCTGCAATTTTTTGTGCCATGTTATTCCTTTTTTTACCATGATCGTCTGAAGCATTAGTCTACAACGCTACTCATGATATCGAAAAGGATTAAGAGGACTTACGCCCGGTGCTGCGTCACAAATAGCACCAGCACCACGCCCAGCGCAATCAGAATAATTTGCGGAATTGTTTCGTGCACGCTGGCACGGCGCTGCATTTGCGGCATTAAATCACTTAATGCAATGTAGATAAAACCAGAAGAAGCAAACACAAGCACGTACGGAATCAAGTTGCTGGCGCTACCTAAGGTGTAAAAGCCGAGTACACCGCCAATTACTGCCATCAAGCTACAAATTAAGTTGTACATGTAAGCGCGTGCGCGTGAAAAACCGGCATTGAGCAACACGATAAAATCGCCGATCTCTTGCGGTATCTCATGCGCAATGATCGCCAGACCTGTCACCAAACCCAGTTTGGGATCTGCTAAAAAAGCGGCAGCGATCAATATCCCATCAGTAAAATTATGCAAGCCATCACCGACCAGAATCATCCAGCCCGCTTTGCCTGCTTCGTGCGCATCATGACCATGCTCATGATGATGGCCATCGCCTTCGTGATGATGCGAGTGACGCAGAATAGCCAATTTTTCGAGCAAAAAAAATGCGAGTAAACCTCCGAGTAAGCACGCAAACAAAGTGCGTGGATCTGCACCAGATTCAAACGCTTCTGGCAAGGCATGCAATAAGGAGGTAGAGAGCATGATGCCAACCGACAAACTAACCATACGCTCAACGACTTTGGACAATAGCGAGAAAGAAAAAATTGCCGCAGCAGTAATGCTTAGTACGCCAGCGATGGTGGTGGCAAAAAGAATGGATAACAACGTGGAGTGAATTTTAAGCCTCGAATCAGACAATGGTATGCAGTAAGTATGCAGTTAGTGCAACTTGGTTGCAAATTAGAACACAGAGTGAGGTTTTGTGCAAATTTGACTTTGGGATGCCGGCTTGTTTTTAAGTTCTTTTCGACTTCTGTTCACGGTCATTAATTGATCCGATATGAAGATTTCTTCTGTTGCTGATCGCAGTTAAAAGGACGCTAATCCTTTCTTGAATACTGATCAAAAATACAGTATCGTTAAGCTTAATTAAAATCAATGGTAAAGCACTTTGTATGTTCTTTTGCCATCTCAGATAAATATAAAAATTACTTTTGGAAAATATCTTATGAAATTTGCTTACACCATTGTGTACGTCGAGTCTGTTTCGGATACGCTCAATTTTTACCACCAAGCATTTGGTTTTGAGACACGCTATTTGCATGAGTCTGGTGAATATGGCGAACTGGAAACCGGTGATACTGTTCTAGCATTCGCATCGCATGCGATGGGCGAGATTAACTTGGATGGGCATTATCAAAGAGCCGATCCTAATGTCCCACCTTTCGGTGTGGAATTCGCATTCGTAACTGAGGATGTGGCCGCTGCATATGCAAAGGCAGTCAGCGCTGGCGCACTGGCGATAAAAGAGCCGGCGCAAAAACCTTGGGGGCAAATTGTTGCATATGTTCGCTCCAAAGAAGGATCGCTGATCGAACTTTGTTCACCTATAAATTTCTGATATACAGCAAGTGTTGAAGCTGTAGATTTCTCCGGGGCCATCATTATGAAACGTCGTACAACGCTTGCATTATTAGTTTGTCTATTTGCCGCACCTGCTTTTGCTTTGTATGATCCAAAGCCAGATGCTGCTTTGTCAGCGGTGCAGGGTGAGTGGAAAGGTGCTCTGACTTATCGTGATTACAGCAAGCCAGATCGGTTGGTGACATTGCCGACGCGCTTGTTTATTGCTTTGGGTGCGCCCAATGAGCTGGTGCTGCATTATGTGTTTGATGATGGTCCGTCCAAGACGGTATTTTCGTATGAGCGGATGAACTTTGATTTGCTTAAAAACGAAATCGCCTGGGCTTCAGGCTCTGCCGAAAAAGCGGTATCCATTGGACGAATTACGTCCAATAGTGTTGACAGCAATGGCCGACAAATTCTGTTTGAACGTAAGGACGGCGATAAGCTGGATCGTTACCGGTTAGAGCTATCTGCCGGCGCTTTTAAGTTGTTTAAAGATGAGGTGAGTGCAGACGGTACGACCACGTTTCGCAATAAATTTGAGTTTGTACGCCCTTAATTTCAATGCGTAGTAGAGACACATTTAGATACAAGCAAATCTAAGGTGAGATGCATGAGTTCAGAGATAATGTGTGTTGATTGTGCTGTGTTGATTTGCTTATTTTTATCGAGGATTTACTATGCAAGCTCCCAATTCCTCCACGATTACATTACTTGTCGTATTGCCGCTAATCGCATGGCGCATGTATTCGCGTGTGCGTAAATTGGTTGGTCGTCAACGATTATCAAAAATACGGCCGTGGATTACTTTGGTTATTTTTCCTAGCTTGTTAGTCTTGCTGGCGTTTCTCTCTTCTTCGCATCTTGACAGGCTGATGTATATGGCGGGAGGTTTGATTATCGGATCGGGTCTTGCTGTCTATGGGCTCAAAAAAACAGTATTTGAGCCAACGCCACAAGGTTTGTTTTATACGCCAAACGCGCATTTGGGTATTGCTTTGTCGCTGCTGTTTTTTTGCCGTATTGTGTATCGTATGCTTGATGTGGATGTGCTAAATCCCTTGGACTCGCATGATATGGGGAATTTTGCGGGAAGTCCGCTGACATTGGCAGTATTCGGACTGCTTGCCAGCTATTACATTGGATATGCAATCGGTTTGCTACGCTGGCGGTTTGCAGTATTACGGGCGAAAGCCGAGCGTGAGCTTATGGCATCAGTCGATGTAGCACCGGATGCTGCGCAAACTATTTAAATTAGTTTGCTCACAAGCTCTTTAGCTTAATGAAAGCCAGAGATTGTCCCAGTCGTCTGGCAAAAAAGTACCTTCCCGCTTAAAGATAAACTGGTTTTGGGCATTCAGAACAAAGTGGGTAGGTTGTTTGACGATGGTTCCAAAATTGTCTTTGTGGCCGGGTGCATTACGCCACACCGTCGGGAAGCGTTGCTCTTTTGGGATGGCGAGCGAAACTAGTTGATTATAGGTATCAAAATCTCTTTTATCCTGGTCTATATTAATCGCCAGCAGAACAAATTTCCGGTTCGCATTACCTACATAAAATTCACGCATCAATTTAAGGTCGCGAGTGCAGAGATTGCAGCCGCTGGTAAAAAAGCTTACCAGCACTGTTAGTCCTATAAAATCGGTTAATTTTAAGGGTTTGCCATTGATGTCCGTGCTTTGCATCGTAAAAGTCACAGCTTCCTTTTTCTCTTGGGCAAACAGCGAAGAGCTGCTGATGGCGACACTGCTCAGTGTGGCTGTGTGAATAAATTTTCTTCTGTTCATCATTAAGCTTTTCTTTCAGTTTTTTTGGAATACACAGGTACCTGTCCAGGTAAGGCGTTTAGTCACGGTCTAATATCTGCTTAGTGATTGTGTCGGTTCTGGGCAATAAATCTTACAACAATTTCTAAAATAATCCGGGACATCATGCAAAAATAGTGACTCTACTTAAAGTAAAAAATGATCGCCATGAATTCTGTAACTCATCAACGCTGCTCTTGGGCTAATCCAGCTAATCCTCTTTATCTGGCGTACCACGATCAGGAGTGGGGCGTGCCTTGTCATGATGAGCGGCGTTTATTTGAAATGTTGAATCTGGAAGGGGCGCAGGCGGGGCTGAGTTGGGAAACTATCCTCAACAAGCGTGAGAATTACCGGCTTGCCTTTGATGATTGGGATGCAAAAAAAATCGCTGTATATGATGCGGATAAAGTAGCGAGTTTGCTGGCAAATGCGGGGATAGTACGTAATCGCCTGAAGGTGGCTGCGGCGATTACCAATGCTAATGCCTATCTGAGTTTGTGCGATGAGTTCGGCAGTTTAGATGGCTATTTGTGGGCGCATGTGAATGGCAAGCCGATTCGTAATAGCGGTGAACGCATTATTAAAACCGAACTGTCTGACCAGATATCAAAAGATTTAATTAAGCGTGGTTTTAAATTTGTTGGCTCGACGATTATTTATGCCTACATGCAAGCCATTGGTATGGTGCAAGATCACGCTTCTGATTGCGATTGGCGCACAAAATAATAAGCCAATAAAAAGGCCAGCTTTTGCTGGCCTTTTTGTTAGGCTATCTGTTAGTCGATCTGTTGATCGATCTTTTGATCGTATGTTGCGCTTGAGTGCGCCTTAGCTTGTATAAATAAGTAGATCAATGCTGAGTCTGGTTGAACTCTTGCGCCAGCGATTGTAAAGGCGCGACATCCAAAACAACGGGAGCAATTGTCGGCGGCAGGGCGATACGCACTGGTTTGCTATTCATATTGGTAGAGGACAGCACGTTCATGGTGGCGTCCGGTGCTGCGTCCCAGATCGGATCGTCGATGCCTTCAAATACGTGTTTGAGTTGCTCGCCCCAAGTACTGCGTATCATCTGGAAGTATTGATTTTTCTCATCAATCGTGACGAAACGGGTGACGGCCAGACGATCGGTTTCGTACACCAGCATATCTAATGGCAAGCCGACGGATACATTGGAACGCAAGGTAGAATCCATCGAGATCAGCGCACATTTTGCGGCTTCGTCCAGCGGTGTCAATGGATTGACTACCCGATCAATAATCGGCTTGCCGTACTTGGCTTCACCGATCTGGAAATAGGTATTTTCATTATGCGATTCAATAAAATTACCGGCTGAATAAATCTGAAACAAGCGGCAACGTTCGCCTTTAATTTGTCCACCAAAGATCAGGCTCACATTAAAATCGATACCGAATTCTGACAGAGATTGTGCGTCGCGTTTATGTACTGTACGCACCGCTTCACCGACGATACGGGCAGCTTCGTACATGTTGGGCGCATTCCAGATCGTGCTGCCATCAAAGCACACGTGTTCTGCGACTAATTGGCGTATCGATTGGGAAATAGAGAGATTGCCTGCGGTCATCAAGACCATCATACGGTCGCCCGGATTTTCAAATACGCTCATTTTACGGAACGTACCAACTTGATCCACACCCGCATTAGTACGAGAGTCAGAGAGAAAAACTAGCCCAGCGTCCAGGCGCATGCCAACACAATATGTCATTGTTACAAGCCAATAAACTAAAGCCATATTTTACCTTAAGGCAAAATGGTTTAGCTGATTTAGGGCTCTTAAGTGCCTGTGGAATGTCGCTTGATTGTCAGATAGTGTGTAATCCGTTTGTGAATTGCCAACGGTTTCTTAGGACTTACGCAAAACCGCCTCGAAGATGCAAGTACTATAAATGGTACTTATTGTTGAACTGGCATGACTTGTACATTGACGTCCAACATTTCTTCTCCACCGCCGCGTCGCACGCCACGGATAGGCGCAGCGGAATCATAATCGCGTCCGACTGCCAGACGGCAATAAGCATCGGTCATCAAACGTGCATGTGTTACATCAATACTGACCCAACCCGAGAAATCACTGTCTTCCACCCAAACATCTACCCAGGCATGACTTTCTGCATGGCTAGTGGTACCGGGATCAATATAGCCAGAAACGTAGCGCGCCGGAATACTGTGAGCATGGCAGCAGGCTAAAAACAGATGTGCATGATCCTGACAAACGCCGCGACCCAGACTTAGCGCATCGTCTGCGCTGGTCGTCACTTGTGTTGCACCGCTTTGATACTCGATTGCACCAAAAATAAGCTCAGCTAATTTGAGTGCTTCCGGGGTTTTAGTTTTCCCGTGCGTGTTGAATGTTTTCCCTGCAAAATTTCTCGCAAAACTACTGGCGGCGAAATCCATAATTTGTGGTGTCGGTTCGGTCAAGCGTGTGGCGACAGAAAAAATTAGCGGCGACAAGGTTTCGATTGCGTTCAAACGACCTTGGTATGGGTAGATTGTTTCGACCAAACCCTGTGCGACGATGGACAAAGCATCATGCTGACCAGTGATAGTTAGCATATGCGACAGGTTGCCATACGCATCGGTGTAGGCGTGACGCTGACCCGAAGTAGTGATGTGCCAGGACAATGCGTGCTGTTGTAACTCTTCCCTTGGTGTCAGACGAAGTTGCTGTATGGTGTAAGCCAAAGGCGCGGTATACCGGTAGATGGTCTCGTGTCTGATTGAGAGTTTCATACGAATTAATATACTCCCATTTAATATACTCCCATTTATTTTTCAAATAATCGGTCAATTGTCCAAATATTCTATGGGCGATCTAAAATTACTGGAGGGGAGTATATTTTTTATTTCTTTATTGTTTTGTGATTTATGCCGCAAGCGGCACCAGGAAGTTACGGCTGACACGATTGCCCAGTTCAAAGATTCTTTGCAAAAATTCCGTCAGTGTTTCATGCAAGCCAGCTTCCAGAATATCTTCAATGCAGGCAAATTGCAGTTCTGCATGTAGCTTGCCGGCAAAGCGTTCAGTATCGGCCGAGACATCATTGCTGACTTGCTTCAGGTTTTGTACCACCTCGTCCATGCAGGCCAGTAAAGAACGTGGCATGTCGCCGCGCAATATCAGCAGCTCTGCCACGCGCTCTGGTGTTATAACGTCGCGATATACCTTACGATAAATTTCAAAACCGGAGACTGAGCGTAATAAAGCTGCCCAATAATAGAAATCTCTTTGAGTAGCTTTTTCACTAATGCCTGCTTCTTTGGCGCCATGGAACTTCACATCTAAAATACGCGCAGTGTTATCGGCACGTTCTAAAAAAGTACCCAGACGGATGAAGTGGATAGCTTCATCTTTCAGCATCGTACCCAGCGTCACACCACGGGACAAATGTGAGCGGTATTTGACCCATTCAAAAAACTGGCTAGGATCGTTTTCCAGTACGCCGCTGTTCAGATGTTGCTGCATATCCAGCCAGGTTGCGTTTTGGGTCTCCCATACCTCGGTGGTTAGCGTGCCACGAACGGCGCGGGCGTTTTCGCGCGCTTCGGTCAGGCAGGCTGCGATGGACGATGGATTGTCCGGGTCACGCAACATAAAATCGAGTACGTCTTTCGCATTGAGTACACCGTATTTTTTATCAAATGCGGACTGCAATTCCGAAATACCCAGCATCGCACGCCAGCCTTGCTCTGCACTCTCAATTGATTGCGGGAGCATCGATGTTTGAATATTTACATCCAGCATACGGGCAGTATTTTCGGCGCGTTCTGTATAGCGTGCCATCCAGAATAAGTGATCAGCGGTGCGGCTCAGCATAAATTTTCTCCAGCGCGGCAAGTTATTTGGGCATTCGATCGGACTTGATCCGGTCTGATATCAGCAAACGAATGAGGAAACTATTTTTCTAGTATCCAGGTATCTTTTGTCCCGCCACCCTGCGATGAATTAACCACCAGCGAACCTTCTTGTAAGGCCACACGGGTCAAACCACCAGGTACCATCGAGATGGTTTTGCCGGACAACACAAATGGACGTAAATCAATATGGCGCGGCGCGATGCCACTCTCAACATAAGTCGGACAAGCCGATAATGCCAGCGTCGGTTGTGCGATATAGCCGTCAGGTTTGGCGAGCAGACGCTGGCGGAAATCTTCAATTTGCGCTTTGGTCGATGCAGGTCCTACCAACATACCGTAGCCACCCGCGCCATGTACTTCTTTAACAACCAGCTCAGGTAAATGCGCTAAGGTATAGGCTAAATCTTCGGGTTTGCGGCATTGGTAAGTCGGGACATTATTCAGGATCGGTTGCTCAGTCAGATAGAACTTAATCATGTCCGGTACAAACGGATAAATCGATTTATCATCTGCCACACCGGTGCCGATTGCGTTTGCTAGGGTCACGCGACCAGCGCGATACACCGACAACAAACCAGGCACACCAAGCGACGAATCCGGACGGAAGGCCAGCGGATCGAGGAAGTCATCATCCACCCGGCGATAAATCACATCGACGCGTTTAGGTCCGCGTGTGGTGCGCATAAATACTGCGTTATCGTTGACGAATAAATCTTTACCTTCTACCAGTTCCACGCCCATCTGCTGCGCTAAAAATGCATGTTCAAAATAGGCGGAGTTATACATCCCTGGTGTCATCACGACGATCGTCGGGTCATTCACGCCGACCGGTGCAACCGAGCGTAAATTGTCCAGCAACATATCAGGGTAATGATCTACCGGCGCAATTTTGTTACGGGCAAATAATTCCGGGAAAAGTCGCATCATCATCTTGCGATCTTCCAGCATGTAGGACACGCCAGACGGTACCCGCAGATTATCTTCCAGCACATAAAACTCACCGGCACCGGCGCGCACAATATCGACACCGGCGATATGGGCATAGATATCCGAGGCGACCGAAATACCTTGCATCTCTGGCCGGTATTGCGCATTTTTATAAATTTGTTCAGCGGGAATAATGCCCGCCTTGATGATGTTTTGATCGTGATAAATATCATGAATAAACATATTCAAGGCTTTGACGCGCTGTACTAGACCAGTCTGTAAATGTGACCATTCGCTAGCAGGAATAATGCGGGGAATAATGTCAAAGGGGATCAGGCGTTCGGTACCGGCATCGTCGCCATACACTGCAAAGGTAATACCGACGCGACGGAATGTCAGATCAGCTTCTGCACGCTTACGTTGTATAGTCTCTGGAGATTGTTGCTTTAACCAGGTATTAAATTCGCGGTAATGATCACGGATGTGATTTTCTATATTTGCTGCCGAGCCAGCTGCTGAGCTTGCTGACTCTATGCCATCAGCAGCCATTTCATTAAAAAATTTTGCCATGATGTGGTTTCGCTGTTATTTGAGTTTTTACTATAGTTTCAGTTTCTACTATCAAGAACTATGCCAGTGTATTTTTGGCATTGCAAAACATACTTCACGTTACGTCATCTTTGGATCAAAGCCATATCAAACCTAGATCAAACATCAGGGGCTCGAATATAGTCGATCAAATCCACTGTGCGAGGATCTGGTGCAGGTGTCATCAGGCTGACCAGTAGCATGCTGATGATCCCTGCCGGCACACCAAATACCCCGGCGGAAATCGGAGCGATATGCCACCATTGATTTAATACACTACCACCGAATAGTGGATGTGTGTTGAGCATGTAATAAACACACACAATAAAACCGATGATGATACCCACAATGGCACCCTGTTGGTTCGCACGTTTCCAAAAGATGCCCAATACCAGTGCAGGGAACAGGGTAGATGCTGCCAGTGAAAATGCCGCACCGACTAGCGATAAAATATCCGCAGGTTTAAGCGATGCCACATAGGCAGCAACTAGTGCTACTACTAACAACAGTAGCTTAGAAATTGTCACCCGTTTTTGTGTCGAAGCACTGGGATCAACAATTTTGTAATAAATGTCGTGCGACAGCGAATTGGAAATCGTCAGCAGCAAACCATCCGCAGTCGATAAAGCTGCCGCCAGACCACCTGCGGCAACCAGACCGGAAATGACATAAGGCAAACCTGCAATCTCAGGTGTCGCGAGCACGACGATGTCACCATCAATCGCAATCTCTGCCAGCTGGACAATGCCATCGTGGTTGATATCAGTAATATTCACCAGCGGATTAAGTTTGTCGATGCTGGCCCAATAGGTGACCCATGATGGCAATTTAGAAAATTCGGTACCGACCAGTGAGGTATAAATATCGTACTTTACTAAAATCGCCAGAGCGGGGATCGTGATGTACAACAGCATGATAAAAAATAGTGACCAGAAGACCGACTCACGGCTCTCTCGCACTGATGGCGTAGTGTAGTAACGGATTAGTACATGGGGCAAGGCCGCAGTACCCATCATCAGACAAAATACTAAGGCCAAAAAATTATTACGCTTGATGTCAGATTCGTTTTTATCTTTTGCGGCATACGGCATGTAAGTAGTGACGCTGGGTTCTGCGCGTGCCAGATTGGCACTCTTGGCGTCAGTCCATCGCAGCTGCGCCTCTTGCGGTGTTTTAGGATAATTGCTTAATACCCGCGCTGCTGCTTTGATTTCTATCAGTGAGGCATTACCAGATTTAAGCTCATCTAGCTGGTGCTGTAATTCCAATCGCCCCTCTTCCCATGAGGCAGGCAGATGCTGGATTTTTTGCTGGAATACCTCAGCGCGTTGTTTAAAAATAGCCCGGACTTCTTGTTCTTTCGGATCATTCGCAAACAGTTTTTCTTTAGCGCTTAATTGCGATAGTTTGGAACCGTAGGCAATTTGCGGGATCGGCATCTGGGTCTGTGTTTGGGCATGCTTTGCTGATAACCATGTGACCGGGATCATGTACGCAATAATGATGATGATGTATTGCGCAACCTGGGTCCATGTCACTGCCCGCATACCACCCAAAAAAGAGCAGACCAGAATACTTGCCAGGCCTAAAAAAATGCCGATAGAAAAATCCACACCGGTAAAGCGCGAGGTGATTAAACCAACACCATAAATCTGGGCGACGACGTAGGTGAATGAAATAAAGATCGTCGCAATCACGGCTAGGACGCGCACGATATTGCTACCATTCGCGCCGGCATAACGGGTGCCTAAAAAATCCGCAATACTGTACTGCCCAAATTTGCGTATATACGGTGCGATTAACAACGCAACCAGACAAAAACCACCGGTCCAGCCAATGATGTAGGCAAGACCATCAAAGCCCTGTAAATATAAGCCGCCCGCAAGACTTAAAAAACTGGCTGCCGACATCCAGTCTGCCGCCGTTGCCATCCCATTAAAAACAGCCGGTACACGCCGGCCAGCGACATAGTATTCAGAAATATCCGAGGTGCGGCTCATGACGCCAATACCAGCGTAAATCACGATGGTAGAGAACATGAACAGATAACCTATCCAGGCACGGGGTACGCCTTCTTTTTCCAGTACCGCAAGGCTGATCAAAAAAAGGATGAACAGCAGCGTGTACCAGGCGTAATAGCGCGTTAGTCGTTTAGAGAATCCAGCCTGTGCCATTAGCGGATATCCTTTAAGTTACTATCCTTTATTTGAGATAGATCAGGATTTTTTTCTGAAATTTCAGTATGGTAAGCGTCTTCAATTTTACGCATCCACAGTGAGAAAATAGCCAGCAGCGCCACGTAAAATAAGGTCAATCCTTGCGCTGCCATATAAAAAGAAAACGGCCATCCAAAAAAAGTATAGGCAGATAATTCTCTGGCAAAAAACAGAATGCCAAATGTCAAAAAAAACCAGCTCGTCAGTAAAAATGCAGTCAGGTATCTGCTGCGCCGCCAGTGAGTGGCTGCAGTAGCTTTTGATTTATCCAGCGCACTGATACTTTTATCTGCTTCCATATCAAGGTTTTTAGGTCTCTAAATAACATTTGTTGAGGGATTCTAAAATTGAGCTGCTATTAAGCTATTAAGCTATTTAGCATTAAGCTAGCTAATATCCCCACGTAAACTGGCATGGGGATTCATCTGAAATGACACCCGGAATATACAGCCTGGATAATGCGGATTTTGATTGCGTGGATTCGCCATAATGTCGATAGGCGCATTATGTTGCTGAGCAATTTCGCGCACGATAGAAAGCCCTAATCCGCTGCCTTGTACATTGTTATCCAGAATACGATAGAAGCGTTCAAACACATGCTCATGTTCTGATACTGGAATCCCGGGTCCATTGTCTTCCACTTCCAATATTGCCAGCGCCTGCTCTTCACTCACCCGGATTCTGACGGTGACGCTTAACCCTTTTGGTGTATAGCGAATCGCGTTATCAATCAGATTACTTAATAACTCGCGCAGCATCAGCGGACTGCCAAATATAAAAACAGGAAAATCTGGCTGCTCTAATCCCAGATCAATTTCATAAGAGAACGAGGTCTGTATCCAGTCATGTACGGTGCTGCGTACCAGCTCACAGAGCTCAATCGACTCTAAGGGTTTGGTGGCTGGCGTTTGATTTTCTGCCCTTGCTAAAGTCAGCAGTTGGTTGATCAGGCGGGTAGCCGCCTCCGAACTTTTAGCTAGCTGCAAAAGTGAACGATGGATTTCTGTCTGATCGGTCTGGCGCAAGGCTAATTCAGATTGCATGCGCATACCAGCCAGTGGAGTTTTCATCTGATGTGCTGCATCAGCGATAAAGCGTTTTTGGATGACGATAGTTTGTGCTAAACGTTCTAACATCTCATTGAGTGAGCGCACCAGAGGCGTGATTTCTTCCGGTACGTGGCGCGAGTCTATCGGACTAAGATCGTCGGGCCGCCTGGCGCGTATTCTGTGTTGTAATTCGGCTAGCGGCGATAGTCCGCGACTCAAAGCAAACCAGACTAAGGCAAGTGCTATCGGCAAAATAATAAATTGTGGCAGGATTACGCCTTTGATAATTTCATTTGCAAGTACGGCGCGTTTTTCTAAGGTCTCCGCAACTTGTACTAAGACTAGTTGGGATTCTTGTACTTGGCTCGAAGACAGCACTGCTTGCCTAGATTTGTCAGCCGAATGATCTACTGAATTTCCAGTTAGTTTCGCGGCTACTTTCGCACTGATTTCTTTGTTAACTTTGTTCAGATTGATGTAGCTATACGCGACCCGAATGTCGATACCGTGCAAGTATTCATTTCTGATTTGTACAGTGCCGGGGGTAGGGCGGTCATCTTCGGCTGGCATGGGCAAATCTTTATCACCATCGATCAGATCGCCTTTGCTATTTTTGATCTGGAAGTAAATACTATCCAAATCATCTGCACGCAAAATATCGCGGGCAGGGTTCGATAATTGCGTGACGACTTTACCATCGACTTCTTTGACTTGCTGTGACAGTACCAGCACATTGTCTTCCAGCGCCCGGTCAAACGGTTGATTGGCAATCGATTTGGCGACCAGATACGTGATGGCGATGCTCATAGGCCAGAGCAATAACAGCGGTGCCAGCATCCAATCGAGAATTTCACCAAAAAGCGAGCGCTGGATTTTTTCTGGCGGTTGGCTGTGACTATTGGTGTTGTTATCTTTGCGAGCAAGATGCTCCGGCGCTTGCGATGCCATCGCTACTTTTGCGCCTTCGTCATCCATCATGCTTGATCGTTTTTGGTGTGGTGGTGGTGGTGTTCGTCGAGGCAGCGACAAAAAACTTCTCCAGACAATATCCCAAGCCGCGTACTGTGGCGATGCGCACACCATCGATTTCAATTTTTTTTCTTAAGCGGTGGACGTAAACTTCAATCGCATTATTACTGACTTCTTCGCCCCATTCGCACAGGTGATCCACCAACTGTTCTTTAGAGACTAATCTGCCTGTTCTTTGCAATAAGACTTCTAATAAACCCAGCTCACGTGCAGACAAATCCAGCATTTGCTCATGAATGTAAGCAATTCTACCGACCTGATCATAAGTCAACGGTCCGTGTTTGATCACGGTAGGGCCGCCACCAGCGCCGCGTCTGGTTAATGCTCTTACTCGGGCTTCCAGTTCTGATAAGGCAAAGGGCTTCGCCATGTAATCATCTGCACCCAGATCCAAGCCTTTGACGCGTTGTTCAATGGAGTCCGCGGCCGTTAAGATTAGCACCGGCAAATGGGAATTACGCGCACGCAAACGTCGCAATACTTCTAGCCCGCTGAGTCGTGGCAGACCTAAATCCAGTATCAGCAAATCAAAATCTTGGGTCGTTAAAGCCGTATCCGCTTCTTCGCCATTGGCGACACAATCGGTGGCATAGCCAGACTGTCTGAGCGAACGGGTCAGTCCGTCGGCAAGTACGCTGTCATCTTCGGCGAGCAATATGCGCATGGGGTATTTTCTTATAGTGTTTGTCTCTCAGCTTAGTTTATTGCGTTTAGCGGACTTTGTCACAGCAAGATGAGTGGTCTGCTGTGACAAGCTCTAAATGAATGGTTGCGGTCTCTTCTCGATACCAAAATGCGACAATTTGACGTAAGTCCGATTGGTATTCTTTCCTGAGATGAGCTGTTTACCGATGCGATTGAAAAATCTTGTCGAATTCGCCACCATCATCAAAATGCTTTTTCTGCGCATTTTTCCAGCCACCGAAAACTTCATCGACGGTAAACAAGGTAATTGGTTTAAACGACGTCGCATATTTTTTTGCGGCGATCGCCGAGCGAGGGCGCAAGAAATGCTTGGCGATAATATCTTGACCTGCTTCCGAGTATAAGAATTGCAGGTAAGCCGTTGCTTGCTTGCGGATATTTTTCTTGTCCACGACTTTATCAACAACCGCAACGGGCGATTCCGCCAGAATAGATGAGCTTGGATAGACTACTTCAAAATTATCGCCAAACTCATTGCGTACTAGCTGTACTTCATTCTCAAATGTCACCAGCACATCGCCGATTTCACGTTGGGTGAACGTAGTAGTGGCGCCGCGTCCGCCACCATCGAGTACCGGTACGTTTTTAAATAGTTTGGAGACAAAATCACGCGCCTGCGCCTCGGTACCGCCTTTTTTAATCACAGAACCCCAAGCCGCCAGATAAGAATAACGACCATTGCCTGAGGTTTTAGGATTAGGAATAATGACTTTCAAACCTGGTTTGATCAAATCATCCCAACCAGCAATTTTTTTAGGATTGCCTTTGCGCACCAGATATACCATGGTGGAATAAAACGGCGCTGCGTTATTCGGAAAACGTTTTGCCCAATCAGCGGCAACTACACCTTGGTCGGCCAGGAAATCAATGTCATTAGCCTGATTCATGGTAACGACAGACGCCTCCAGACCATCGGCTACCGAACGCGCCTGTTTGCTAGAGCCGCCGTGTGATTGGTTGACGGTAATGGTTTCGCCTGTGGTTTTTTTCCACTCGGCGATAAATGCCGGGTTGATATCCTTAAACAGCTCGCGTGTGACGTCGTAAGAGACGTTAAGCAATGCGGTATCTGCGTGGGCAGCAGGCGCTGCCATGAAGATCGATCCCAATAACATGGCACTCGCCAACAAAGGACGCATCGTATGTTTCAACGCCGTTGCGTGAAATAGCGAAAAAGGGAGTTTGTTAGCTGGATGAATGGACATACATTTTCTTTCGTAAAAAAACTGAATTCATGAGAAAGACGACTTATTCTTAGGGGGTTAAATTAATATACTCCCATTAAGTATATTTAAGTTGTCCAAATAAAGTCTGGTCAATAGGTAATATTTTTTGAATTTATAGGGGAGTATATCTAATTTTAATACTTAACCGAGTGGCTGACTTTTTAGGTTTGTATTTAAGCTTTTATTTAATCATATATTTAAGCTTGTCTTGAGTCTTACTTCGCTGGCTTCCAGTTCCATACCTTATCATTGACCTTGATGGTTTTGGGAATCAGCTTCAATTGAGCGAAGGTATCTGTTACGCGTTGCTGGTTGGCGATGATCTCTGGCGTCATCTTTTCATACCAGATAAGTAATTGACCCAAGAACAAATCGACTTTTTCCATATACGTAAAAGTCATATTAAAACGCGAAACTATTCGTTCTCCTTTCATTCTGGCCGTTTTACTCTTCACTTCTCGAAAAATAATTTAGTTCAAGGACTGTAGATGAAACTGCCACGCATCAATTCCCTTAAAAAGCTCATTTTAGTAAGTTCATTGTCAATCGTTGCCGCTGCTGGCGGTCATTCCGGTATTGCCCATGCCGCTGATGTTACCTTGCTCAATGTCTCTTACGATCCTACTCGCGAGCTGTATCAGGAGGTAAATCAGGCATTTGCAAAGCAATGGAAAGCCAAAACGGGTGACAACGTCAGTATCAAGCAGTCGCATGGTGGTTCTGGCAAGCAAGCTCGCGCGGTAATTGATGGTCTTGATGCCGATGTCGTGACACTAGCATTGGCCTATGACACCGATGCAATTGCTGCGACAGGTTTGTTGGATAAAGCATGGCAGAAACGCCTTCAACATAATAGTTCTCCGTACACCTCAACGATTGTCTTTTTAGTGCGCAAAGGCAATCCAAAAGGAATCAAAGACTGGGCTGACATCATCAAGCCTGGTGTCTCTGTCATTACACCCAATCCTAAAACCTCTGGCGGCGCTCGCTGGAGCTATTTAGCTGCTTGGGGCTATGCATTGAAACAGCCGGGCGGTAGTGAAGCCACAGCAAAAGACTATGTATCTAAAGTCTTTAAAAATGTTCCTGTTCTGGATTCCGGTGCGCGTGGATCAACCGTCACATTTGCAGAACGCGGTATTGGCGATGTGTTGCTGGCTTGGGAAAACGAAGCTTATCTGGCGCTCAAAGAATTTGGCGCAGATAAATTTGAAATTATCACTCCTTCCATCAGTGTCCTGGCAGAGCCACCGGTTGCCGTTGTTGACAAGGTTGTCGATAAACGCGGTACGCGTAAAGTCGCTGAAGCTTATCTGAACTATTTGTACACGGAAGAAGCACAAGAAATTATTGCTAAAAACTACTATCGTCCAACCTCTGAAAAAGCTGCCCAAAAATACGCGGGCAATTTTGCCAAGATCAAATTGTTCAATATTGATGACACTTTTGGTGGATGGACCAAAGCACAAAAAACACACTTTGCTGACGGCGGCGTATTTGATCAGATCTATCAGCCAAGCAAGAAATAATGATATTGAATTTTCGCAAAATGAAAATGAGGGAAGAGGGTTAAATTTTTCTTTTACCAAATCGTTTTGCGATGATTCTTAATTCGCATCGGCAAACTAAAAAAGAGTATTCCATCATGACCATCCTATTATTATCTGGCAGCCCTTCAACACCTTCGCGGTCGAGTCGTCTGTTGCACTTTGTCGGCAATAAATTAAGTGAGCTTGGTCATGATGTAAGTCATATTTCATTGCGTGATCTGCCGGCTCAGGCTTTATTGCATGCAGACTTTAAAAATACTGAGCTGGCAGCGATTCGTCAGCAGATCGCCGAGGCCGATGCGGTTGTTGTTGCGACACCAGTCTATAAAGCTGCCTACAGCGGTTTACTAAAATTATTTTTAGATATGTTGCCCCAGGATGGATTGAAAGACAAATTAGTTCTGCCAATTGCAACGGGGGGCAGCCAGTCACATATGCTCGCTCTGGATTATGCTTTACGTCCAGTATTAGCGGCCTTAGACGCCCGACATATTCTGCCCAGCGTTTATGCGACAGACGCTCAAATTGAGTGGTCCGAACAAGATGGATTACGAATTGATCCTGCGATCGAAAAGCGTTTGCATAATGGGATACATCACCTGAATGAAGGATTGGCGTTGAGCGAATTCAATCGCCTGAAGTCTGCTTCAGTACCGTCAGTTTCAGTTACTTTGCCAGTCGATGTAACGTCCGTGAGTCTTAGTCAAGCTGCTGAGAAAGTGCCCTGTACGGCTTAGCTTGTTGATGGCTAAGAATTTTTCTTAGCGTTCCACTTGGATTATTTGTTCCGACTTATACCGCTTGTAGCTCGCGGTAGGGATAGCACCATTTCAAACCTGACAGACTGAAACATATCATGAGCAAAAACCAAAAAAAATCGCATTCGCTATTTTCAACGGCATCAGAATTGACCTTGGAGCAGCGAGCAAAACGCCGTTCCTTGACAACACTATCCGCTGCCATCGCTAGCGTCATGGTTGGCGGGTCATTGAGCGTATTTCCTACATTAGCTTCGGCGCAAGCCAAAACCATATTACGTATCGGTTATCAAAAATACGGCACGCTAACGTTGTTAAAAGGGACTGGCGCATTGGATACCCGTTTGGCGGCACAAGGCATCGACGTTAAATGGACTGAATTTCCGGCAGGACCGCAATTGTTGGAAGGCTTGAATGTCGGCAGTATTGATTTTGGTACCGTGGGCGAAGCGCCACCGATTTTTGCTCAGGCTGCAGGCGCTGATTTGCTGTATGTCGGTAACGAACCGCCAGCACCGTCTAGCGAGGCCGTGATCGTACCGAAAAATTCCCCATTGAAAACCGCAGCCGATCTGAAAGGTAAAAAGATCGTACTGAATAAAGGTTCGAATGTGCATTATCTGCTGGTCAAGGTGCTGGAAAAAGCCGGCATTGCCTACAAAGATATAGAAGTGATTTATTTGGCACCTGCCGATGCCCGTGCTGCCTTTGAACGCGGCAGCGTCGACGCCTGGGTGATCTGGGATCCATTTTTAGCTGCAGCGCAAAAGCAACTGGATGCGCGTATTTTGATCGACGGTAGAGGGATCGTCAGCAATCACCAGTTTTATCTGGCAGCCCGTCCATATGCACAAAAGCATCCGGATATTTTACGCACTGTCCTAGAAGAAATTGCCAAGGTTGATGAGTGGGGCAGTAAAAATCTGAAAGAAGTCACGACCGTACTGCAGACACAATTAGGGTTGGACGCTTCCATCGTTGATCTGGCGACCAAGCGTTTTAGTTTTGGCGTCAGGCCGATTTCAGAGCAAGTCATTAAAGAGCAGCAGAGTATTGCAGATGTCTTTTTTGATCTTAAGTTGATTCCTAAAAAAATCAGCATTAAAGATGTTGTATTTAACGTGGCGAAGTGATGATGAGTTCTCCCTTCCGTCATGCGATATCGCTTCTGAAATTTGTCGTCGCAGCTACTACGATAATGATCCTGCCTCATTCTGCGATGGCGGCATTATCGAAAGCTGACCTGCCTTCCGAACTGCGTATTGGATTTCAAAAGAGTTCGGTCAACCTCACTTTGTTAAAGCAACGTCAATCGTTAGAACAGCTGTTAGGGAGCGCAAAGCCAGGGGGCGTCAAGATTACCTGGTTCGAATTTACCGCCGGACCTCAAATGTTAGAGGCGCTATCCGTCGGCAGTATCGATTTTGCGACGACCGGTGAACCACCGCCGATTTTTGCCCAGGCTGCAGGTAGCAGTCTGGTGTATGTTGGCGCAGAACCTGCAAAGCCGTCAGTCAGTGCAATCTTGGTAAAGCAAGACTCTCCCATCAAAACGCTGAGTGATCTGAAAGGAAAAAAGATCGCTTTTCAAAAAGGTTCCAGCGCGCATTACCACGTGCTGCGTGCGGTTCAGCAAGGCGGTTTGCAGTGGAGCGATATCACACCAATTTATCTCGCGCCGGCTGATGCACGTGCCGCATTTGAGCGCGGTAGCGTTGATGCTTGGGCGATCTGGGATCCTTATTGGGCTGCGATTGAACAAACTGCCAAGCCGCGTGTGCTGGTGACGGGTAACGGATTGGTGAATAACTTATCGCACTATTTATCTAGCCGTAGTTTTGCAGAAAAATATCCAAAAGTCATTCAACTATTGTTTGAGGAGTTGACGAAGAGCGACACTTTTGTACATAGCAATCGTCCGGAGGCAATTGCGGCAATTGCCGCCAGTACTGGCCTGGATAAAGCGACCATCGCTACCTATTTAGATCGCCGACCGCGCTCTCCAGTGGTGTACTTAACGCAGAATATTATCGATGAGCAGCAACGTGTGGCCGACAATTTTTACCAGCAGAAGTTGATACCGAAGTCCGTCAATATTAGAGATGCTGTCTGGTTGCCGCCTGGGGCTAAGTGAGATACACCGACGCAATAAAATCACAAAATTCAATATCCCAAATTTCATATTTCATACTGAAGTCGTACTTATTTTCGAGGATTTGTCATGAGTTTCAATGTATTTTGGTTTATCCCTACCCACGGTGATAGCCGCTATTTAGGTACCATGAAGGGTGCGCGCCAAATTAGCTACGACTATCTGCGCCAAGTCGCAGTGGCCGCCGATACCCAAGGTTATGACGGTGTGTTATTACCGACGGGACGGTCTTGCGAAGATGCCTGGGTCGTTGCCTCGAGCTTGATTGGCGCGACAAAGAATCTTAAATTTTTGGTCGCTATCCGTCCAGGTCTGAGCACGCCTGGTTTGTCTGTTCGTATGGCGTCGACTTTTGACCGTCTCTCTAACGGTCGTTTGTTGATAAACGTCGTGACCGGCGGCGATCAAGTGGAGCTGGAAGCCGATGGCTTATGGACGGACCATTCTGAACGCTATGAAATCACAGACGAATTCTTGCGGGTCTGGCGTGCCTCTCTGTCAGGTGAGGGCGCTGATGGTGCGAGTGGTGGTTTTGATTTTGAAGGCAAACATATCAAGGTCAAGGGATCAAAGACTTTGTATCCGCCAGTACAAAAGCCTTATCCACCACTGTACTTCGGTGGCTCATCTGAGGCTGCACATGAACTCGCAGCCGAGCAGGTGGATGTGTATCTGACCTGGGGCGAACCTCCTGCTGCCGTCGCAGAAAAAATTAGGGATATGCGTGCCCGCGCTGCGAAACATGGCCGTACCTTGCGATTTGGCATCCGCTTACATGTGATTGTCCGTGAGACCAACGATGCCGCATGGAAAGCCGCAGAAGAGTTGATCAGTCATGTCGATGATGCAGTCATTGCCCGCGCGCAGGCAGCATTTTCTAAAATGGATTCAGTCGGTCAGCAGCGTATGACGGCTTTGCACGGCGGTAAGCGCGACAAGCTGGAAGTTTCCCCGAACTTGTGGGCAGGCGTTGGCCTGGTGCGCGGCGGTGCTGGCACAGCATTGGTGGGCGACCCAGAGACGGTTGCCGCCCGCATGCAGGAATATGCTGATTTAGGTATTGATACCTTCATCATGTCTGGCTACCCGCATCTTGAAGAATCCTACCGTTTTGCTGAACTGGTATTCCCTCTGATTGGTAAGGCAACTGCGGGACAAGTCAGTACGATGACAGGCCCTTTCGGCGAGATTATTGCCAATAGTATTGAGCCCAAGGTTTCACAAAGTTAGAGAGGATGTATGGAGCCCTTCATCACGGAAGTGTCCGATGAGTTCGTTTTTGCGAACGGCGTACAGTCCCGTTTTCGTCAGCAGTCACCGACCTCTAGTTCGCTAGCCGAAGACGGATTTGGTGTGCTTAGCCACACAGTGATCCGGCATGCCAAATCATTGCTGGGGAGTTCACTGCGTTCATTTTTACCGTGGGTAGTCCCAGTACTGTTAATCGGACTATGGCAATTTGCGGCTCAGGTTGGCTGGTTGTCCAGTCGAATTTTGCCGGAGCCGTGGGCGGTCGCAAAGGCTTTCTGGACGCTTGCGGTTTCTGGTGATTTATGGCTGCATACGAAAACCAGTTTATGGCGCGCATCATCCGGCTTTTTCATCGGCGGTGGCTTGGGTTTGCTGCTCGGTTTGCTCACGGGTAGCTTCAAAATTGCAGAGACTTTGCTGGATACGAGCTTGCAAATGATACGCAATATTCCCGCTCTGGCACTCATTCCATTGGTTATTTTGTGGTTTGGAATTGAAGAGAGTGCAAAGTTATTTTTGGTATCGATCGGGGTCTTTTTCCCGGTCTATCTGAACACTTTTCATGGCATTCGGTCGGTCGACAAGGGTTTGATTGAAATGGCGCAAAGCTATGGACTGTCAGGCTGGCCGCTGTATCGTGATGTGATTTTGCCGGGTGCGTTGCCATCGATTTTGGTCGGAGTGCGGTTTTCACTTGGCCTGGTCTGGGTCTTATTAATCGTGGCAGAGACAATTTCAGCGCAGGCGGGGATTGGATATATGACGATGAATGCGCGTGAATTTTTACAAACGGATGTGGTATTGGTCGGCATACTCTTATACGCCTTACTGGGAAAGCTGGCAGATGTCTTATCTCGTGGATTAGAACATTACTGGTTGCGCTGGCATCCCGGCTATCAAAGGAAAACCTCATGACTGCTCATGCACTGACACCAAAACGAGTGATAGAAAATGCTGCCTTAGCACATCGCCCGCCAAGCAATGGATTGACTGTGAATAGTGTCAACAATATTACGGCGCTGAAGAAAGAACTTGATGCAGATTGGACCGACGCTGCTGCCGCTCAATGGCCTGAAGAAATGCCTTTGCCAGAGCCGTCTGGCGTACCGAATCCGCAAGAAGCTAAAACTAAAGGCGCTGCAATACAGCTGCGCGCAATCCAAAAAGTCTATGGCGAAAGACAAGTATTAAAAGCGCTGAGTCTGGATGTGAAAGCGGGTGAATTTGTTGCCGTGATTGGTCGGAGCGGTTGCGGTAAGAGTACCTTGTTAAGGCTAGTCGCTGGTCTGGAAAAAGCTGATGGCGGTGAGATCCGTTTTAATCAGGGTCAAAAAAAGCCGGAGACCCGCGTGATGTTTCAGGATTCACGCTTGCTCCCCTGGAAGAATGTGCTTAACAACGTCGCGCTGGGTCTGGATAAAAACAAGGGTGCGCTAGCCGCAAAAAACGCGCTGGAAAAAGTCGCATTGTCGGAACGTGCGACAGAATGGCCATCCGTGTTGTCTGGCGGTCAGCGTCAGCGCGTTGCCTTGGCACGCGCCTTGGTACACGAGCTAGAGTTGTTGCTGTTGGACGAACCCTTAGGCGCGCTGGACGCACTAACCCGCATCGAGATGCAAAGTCTGATTGAAGAATTATGGTTGCAGCGTGGCTTTACCGCTTTGCTGGTGACACATGATGTGCAAGAGGCGATCGCCTTGGCTGATCGGGTGATTTTGATTGAAGACGGTCAGATCACCTTGGATGAACGGGTGAGTTTTGCCAGGCCACGGGCGCGCGGTAATCCAGCGTTTGCCGAATTGGAGGAACGGATTTTAAAACGGGTTTTACGTCATCCGGCACCTGTAGTAGATGGGGAGCGGGACAATACATTAGGTGATGTTTCTTTATTGCGCACAGTCAGTCAGGTGAGTTGGGCGATTTAGATACTGGTAGTGGGTATTTTAAATTGTCCAGGTATTGTCTGGACAATCTGGTGGTTTTTGTAATTTAATGGGGGAGTATCCTCTTATTCATCTTCACAGGAGTTATGATGAGCATACAGGCAATCAATGTACGTAATCAATTTCGCGGCAAAATCAAAGCGATTATCGAGGGGTCTGTGGTCTCTGAAGTCGATGTGGAAACCCCGGCAGGGATCGTGACTTCTGTCATCACGACACGCTCAATCAAAGATTTGGGCTTGGTCATCGGCACGGAAGTGGTCGCGCTGGTGAAGGCGACTGAGGTATCCATCGCTAAGTTATAAGTTCTTTTTGCATTAAACACAAAAAGCCCAGGTGTCTATCAACAGATGCCTGGGCTTTTGATTTCTGCTTACTATCGTTGTTGGTGAGGTTAGCTTCTGGCGCTGGTAGTATTGCAATAATTCACAACGAAACTGAAAATATCTGCATACTTTTCCATCGCATATTTACGGCTCGTGGCGAAATGGCCAGAGTCATAGTCTACTCTGAGCAAAATAGGGGTGCTGGCCGCGTTGGCTTCTTGCAGACGCGCTGCGAATTTACCGATCTGCCATGGCTCTACGCGTAAATCATTTGCACCCGTGAGTAACAAAGTGGCCGGATATTTGACCCCATCGCGTACTGCATGATACGAATCCATCGCGAGTAGCGCGTGGAACTCGTCTTCCTTTTTTACAGTGCCAAACTCGGCGTCATTGCCCGGACCATTGGAGGTCAGTTCAAACCGTAAGGTATTGAATGCGCCAACTTCTCCGATGGCAGCGCCAAAGAGATCAGGTCGTTCCGTCATTGCTCGTCCCACCATGATCCCACCAGCCGAGGTACCCCACAGAGCGACCTGTTGTTTCGAGGTCCATTTTTCTTTGATCAAAAATTCTGCGACATCGATCGCATCCCGCCAGGTATTAGGCTTGGTCGCTTTTTGTCCGGCGCGATGCCAATCATCACCAAGCTCGCCACCGCCGCGCACATGGGCATATACGACGAGCCCGCCAGCATCTAACAAAGACAGCATCGAACTGTTATAGCCAGGATCCAGAATAGAGCCGTAAGAACCATAAGCGATCAACAGCACGGGTCGGTGACCATCGCGTTGCGTATCTTTGCGCGATAAAATCTCCACCGGTACTTTTGTGCCATCTCTGACGCTGACCGAGGTGCGGGTGGTGAGAAAATTCTTGGTGCTGTAGGGCGGCGCTTTGACCAGTTCCACGCTGGTAGATGTGAGCATCTTTCCGTCCAGATAATAGGAGGTAGCAGGCGTTGTCAGATCGTCGATCAGATACCAGAGACCGGTATGATCAGGATTGCTTGCCATGCTCCATACTGAACCTTGCATCGGCATGTTGATTTTATCGAGTTTGCCCTTGGCTGAGAGCCGCATCAATCCACTAACACCATGTTCAAAGGTGCGGACATAGACGCCATCTTTTGCAGTGACAAATTCGTTGATGACGAAGCTGCCTTGGCTGATCACTTTAGTCGTAGCGTCGATCTTACCGTTTTGGGCGGTGAATTTGTAAATCTCACCGCGATCAGCCCGTCCGTTGGCGAGAACATAGATATCGTCGCCAACAAGTTTGGCTTGTAGTGCGCCATCTTTGCGGTTGGCGACTTTGCGCCATGCTGGTGATCCCTTCAACAAATCATCATAGCGGCACACATAGAGGGAGGCGATTTCATTGCCGTTGCAAACATGGCTAGCCAGAACCCATTTGCTGTGTGGCGCACTTGCCAGATGCGGCTGGTCGTCTTCAATTTCTTCAAAGTCTGGCCCTTCGCCGCTGCGAAATAACTCAACATCCTTGCCGGCTTGACCAATACGATGCAGCCAGCAACTGCCACCTTTGCCAAATTCCAGGGTACCGGGAACCGCATCAGCTCTCAGACGGTAATAAAAAAATCCTTTACCGTCACCAGTCCAGCCAGTACCGCGTGAAAAGATACGGCTCACTTCTGTTGTTTCACCCGTACTGACGTTGAGGATGTAGCTAGCAGTCATTTCTGAGCCGCCCTCGGAGACGCCATAAGCCACATAATCGCCGCTTGGCGAGGGCATCGCATAATCCATCGTACGTGTGGGTTTTCCGGCTTCTACACCGGCTGAGGGATCAAAGAGTAAACGCTCTTTGCCTCCGCCATCTCTGACAAACAGCGCGATTACTTGCGATCCAATGACTCGCTTCGAGATAAATAATTTATCGCCGGCGGATTGTATAAAGCCCAGTGTGTCCACTGCTTTGGTATAGGTCTCTAGCGACTTCATGAATGAGGCTTTGGCTGGCAAGGCTTCTAGCGCGACCCGGGTGTAATTATTCTGCTCCTTAAGCCAGGTAGTCCATTCAGCGCTTGCAGGCTTTTGCTCCATCCAGCGGTAGGGATCAACAATTTGCATGCCCCAATAGGTATCGGTAACCGGTTCTTTTTTTGCAATCGGTGCCATCGCCAGCATGGCTTTGCCCGCACTGCTATCGGCAGCGAATGTTCTGCCCGAGACAAATAACAGACTGACCGCGGCGCTCAGCAGCGTGCGTCGTTTAAGGGAGGGGGAGTTGTCCACTGTGTTCATGCGTTTTCCTCAAAAAATTGAAAAGAACAATTGAAAAAATGAGTCTGCTTAGGTGTGTTGAAACCAAAACGGGAGGACACAAACCACAACACATGGAACCAGAATTGCCACCCTTAAATCCCAGCGATGCTTCACTGAGTCATTTAATTTGTTAAATATATTGCAACTAAAAGAGTTTATCAAGCGTCTTTTAATATATTGATTCATCGAACAAAATGATGTTCTTCGGAGCAAGCTTTGGATGCTCTGGCGCAAATGAAGTTGATGCTGGCAGGGAAGAATTGAGGAACAAAGATGCAAGCAAACTAGCGCGTTACTAGAGTCTATTAATTTATACTGCATGGGAGTATTTTAAATTGTCCATATATTAATTGGACAATGATGGTATTTTTATAAAAAGTAAGGGGAGTATATGAAATATGGCGCACTTTGATCGGATCAATGATGGCGATGAGACTGTTTGCCGGATGGCGTTCGGCTTAGCTTGCGGTTCTTGCCAATTACTTGGATGTTGTTGTTTTTTTGTAATTGATTGGCATGCTCATCGGTGTCCGCCGAACGATGAGTCGCAAGCTAGCAACGGGATGGGGTAATCGAAAGACGCTGCTCGACAATGGCATGAAAAAAATGACGATGCATCGTTCGTTTTTGCGATTCGCTTACAATCCGCACATTGCTAGCGATCTGACTAGCTGCCTAATCTGCCGCAAACATTTTAAGAAAATATGAAAGTTCTGTTAGTCGAAGACGACCCTATGATTGGCGAAAATATCCAGATCGCGCTGGAAGGTGAGGCGATTTTGGTGGATTGGCTGACCGATGGTGCCGCCGCAGAAAATGCCTTACATCAGCACGCCTACGATGCCTTGCTACTCGATCTGAGCTTGCCCTCACGTGACGGCATGGACATTTTGCGCCAGCTACGTTCCCGCGGAGACGCGATCCCTGTGCTGGTGATGACAGCACGAGATACCGTCCCGCAGCGTGTGTTGGGTTTGCATAACGGTGCCGATGATTATCTGGTCAAGCCGTTTGATCTGGATGAGCTGATCGCACGCTTACATGCGCTGGTGCGCCGTGCCCGCGGACGGGTTGAACCTCTTTACCAACATGGCGATGTGCTAATCAATGCGATTACCAAAGAGGTTAGCAATAGCCAGGGACAAGTGATTTTGTCTTCGCGGGAGTGGGCTATTCTCGATGCGCTGATCACCAGACCCGGTGCGATTTTATCCCGCGGCCAGTTGGAAGAACGCTTATTTGGCTGGTCGGGCGAGGTAGAAAGCAATGCGGTGGAAGTGTATATCCATGGCCTGCGCAAAAAACTCGGTCAAAAATTTATCGTCAATGTGCGTGGTGTCGGCTATATGCTGGAGAAAAGCCAATGACGCCGATCAAGCCTGGTAAGCCTGTCAAGGTGACGCGCTTGTCGTCCGTATTCCGCTCGCTTCGGTCATTTAGCACCTTTCGGTCCTTAAGGGTCCGTCTGATTTTGTTATTTGGCGTTGCGATTTTTCTAGCCGCGGCGCTGCAATTTGCGACGTCATTTCAGGCAGCGATGCGGCAGGCGAATAAACTATTTGATTATCACATGCAGCAAATGGCGCTGGCTTTACAAGACAGAGATTTTGAGGAGGCGCAGTGGCATACGATGCCTGGAATCGAAAGTAATAGTTTTGATTTTGTCGTACAAGTCTGGTCCGACAAAGGCGTGCGTGTCTATCAATCGCACACCTATCGTTTTCTGCCAAAGCAAGCGCCATTGGGCTATTCCACGGTCAATCTGGAAAATGGCGAATGGCGGATTTACGCGGCACAGGCCGATAATCACGTAGTGCAAATCGCCCAAAAAATTGATGCGCGTCGCAACCGTGCTTTGTCCTTGGTCACCAGCTCGCTGTGGCCGATTATTCCGGTATCGCTGTTATTGTTTGTCGCGGCTTGGTGGTTGGTGACAGCGGCACTTGCGCCGCTGAACCGGATCGGATTAGAGTTGGCTAACCGAAATGCCGATTCGATAGAGCCGGTATCCGATACCGGGGTGCCAGAAGAAGTATCCCTACTAGTAACCGAACTAAATTCTTTGCTGGCGCGCATGCTACAGGCATTGCAATCGCAGCAGCGATTTGTGGCAGATGCCGCGCATGAATTGCGTTCGCCGATCACGGCACTGCGCTTACAAGTACAAACTCTGTCACGTTCAAAAGATGATATTGCGATTTCGCAAGCAGTGGGGCGCTTACTGGGCGGCGTTGATCGCGCCTCCCGATTGGTAGAGCAATTGCTGGCGCTGGCAAGGCAAGATCCGTCTTCTCAAAATGGTGAGCTGAGCAGGATTGCATTGACCTCTTGCGTTGAGCAGGCGATCTCAGACCTCGGCCCTTTCGCGTTGTCTCGCCATATCCAATTGGATAGCAGCACGCTAATGGATTCGGGATCAAACTCAGAACCGGATATTGATATTTTGGGCAATGCCGATAGCTTGCGCATCATGATTTGTAATCTGCTGGACAATGCCATCCGCTATATTCCTGAATCTGGACAAGTACAACTTGATATCCTAGCCACGGCGAATAAAATCACACTGACTATCCAGGACTCTGGCAACGGTATCCGACCGGAAGAACGTACGAGAATCTTCGATCGGTTTTATCGTGTACCGGGTACCTCACCCAGCGGTAGCGGACTTGGATTAGCGATTGCTAAAACGATTGCAGACCGACATAAAGCGACGATCAGCTTGGCAGATTCTAAGCTTGGTGGTTTGTCTGTGCAGATCGACTTTCCCGCATTGCCTGACTGAGATTACTCGTCGTATCAACAATAATTTTTTTTAAAAAACAGAGTCCATTTAAGTTTCGCCTAAGTCTTTTATTGGATCATTGGCGGTCTTTAAAGATGATACCGGTTGTTCAACGGCGCAAAAGATCGGCGCTTTAGCAAGGTATTCAAACTTTAAATTCATCCAAACACCATTAATTCAAACTGACTTTTAGAGGAAATTTACATGCGCGCTATTGCCACCTTCACCACTATCGTCTCTGGTGCTGTTCTTTTAGCAGCGTGCAGCTCACCAGTCAAAGTCGCTGACAAACCTACAGAACCCGTTGCCGCAACACCAAAACCAACCGCTCCAGACACGCGCACAGTAGCAACGGTCGTCGCACCGACGGTCGATCCTTTAAACGATCCAAACAATATTTTGTCGAAACGCAGCGTCTATTTTGATTTTGATAAATACACAGTCAAGCCAGAATTTAGCGGCGTGGTTGATGCACACTCCAAGTATGTTGCGAGCAGTAAAACCCGGAAAATTCTGATCCAGGGCAATACCGATGAGCGCGGCGGCAGCGAATACAACCTCGCACTGGGACAAAAACGTGCAGAGGCAGTTCGCAAAGCGATGGCTTTGCTGGGAACGCCAGAAGCCCAAATGGAAGCAGTATCCTACGGTAAAGAAAAGCCAAAAGCGACTGGTAATGATGAAGCATCCTGGGCAGAAAATCGCCGTGCTGATATCGTTTACACAGCAAAATAAGTCGTGAGTAGTTGGTGATTTGTAACACTACGTTCGACAGTTGAATTTACAACTCTTTCTGCATTAAACTAACCGGAAAATCGTATAAAGGTTTTCCGGTTAGGCTCTGACCAGAGCTTTAGTAATTTTTCAGATGTAATTCTTCAGATGACAATCTCCTAAATGAATAATTTGATTTCGCTGCGCGTCATTTCCTTTCTCGTACTTCTCTTCTCCGTACAGTTCACCAGCTTAGCTAGCTTTGCAAACGCTGCAAACTCTCATAGCAAAGACGCCAGCACCCTGCCATTTGGCTCGCAACATGCGATCGTGGTGGAGGATGGTACTGGCCGGATTTTGCTGGAAAAAAATTCCAAAGATATCGTCCCGATTGCCTCTTTAACCAAGCTAATGACGGCAATGGTCGTGTTGGACAGCAAGCCTAATATGGATGAGAAAATCTCCATAGAACTGGCCGATGTCGATATGCTTAAACACAGTTCTTCTCATGTGCCCGTCGGTGCCAAGCTTGCCAGAAGCGATGTCTTACAACTAGCGCTGATGTCGTCCGATAACCGTGCCGCCGCATCGCTTGCCCGCACTTATCCTGGCGGCACTGCTGCATTTGCCGCGGCGGTCAAAGCAAAAATTAAAGTTTTAGGCATGACCAACACGGTGATTAATGAGCCTACAGGACTCTCGCCGGGCAACACTTCCACTGCCGCAGATTTGATCAAAATGGCAGTAGCCGCCTCCCGTTACCCTGAGATTGCCGATATTACGACAGACCAATCTGATTTGATCAAGATCAACGGACGTAACGTCAATTTCCACAATACCAATCGTCTGGTTGGCAGCAAAGGCTGGGATATTCTCTTGTCTAAAACCGGCTTTACTAATGAGGCAGGCAATTGCCTGATCATGCGCTTTAAGCTTGCCGGTAAAAAGGCGACCTTAGTGTTGCTGAACGCCAGAGCCAGTTCTTCCCGCTTTTTAGACGCCTTAAATATCCGCCGGTTTTTAGCAAAACATCCTGATGCACAGCCTGTCGTTATGTCTGCCGAGGCAATCGTTCCGCCACTCCGATAGTACCGTTAGTGCGCCGTTGGCGCACCTGATGGAAAATATCGGTTAAATATACTCCCCATTATTTTTCTTAAATATGCCTGATTGTCCAATGATTGTATGGATAATTTAAATATACCCATGGCGAGTATATTGATGGCAAAGTCTGATTTCTCGTTGCAACCTCCTGTTTACATATCTTGCTGAATAGCCGCCCCGTGCATTTATGCAAATCTGTAGCGGCTTACGTCAATGTACTTTTTGCAAAAGAGTGCTATTTTTCATGACCAACTTTCGCTTAAAGTTTCGGTTCTGAATTCAGTCATAATTGTATTTTCCGTGCGACAACAATTGCACAAACCAAACTGCTTGATAAATATATTCGGACTTCAAATATGATGCTTCGTGGCATGCTGTATGCTAGTTTGCATCAGTCCTGACTTAAGTAGTTCGATGTTCTTTCTTGCAAAGAGGAAATCAAATGAAGCTCGCTAATATTAAAATCGGAGTGAAGTTGGGTGCCTTGTCTGGCATTCTTCTTTTGGCAGTGGTGAGTATTGGTATTGGTGGTCAAAGCGCACTGAGCCTTAGCAGTACGACCAATATTGCGAACATGCACAGAGACAATGTGCTGACGCAAACCGTGAATACCGCCAGAAAAGCTCAGGTTGAATTTAAGAAGCAAGTGCAAGAATGGAAAAATCTGCTACTACGCGGCAATGATCCCGCCAACTTCACCAAATATTCCGAAGCTTTTGTAAAGCAAAGTGAAGTGACACAAACCAATCTTCAGCAATTGAAGAAGCTATTCGCGCAACTCGATTTAGATACCAAGATGGTGGATGAGGCGCTGACTACGCACCAGGAACTACAGGGGAAATACCTCGATGCACTTAAAAAATACGATCAGGCGGATCAAAATAGTGCGCATATCGTTGATACCTTGGTTAATGGTATGGACAGACCGCCAACCCAAAAAATTGATGGCATTGTAGATTTTATTTTGGCGAAGGCGGACAGCCTGGTCGCAGAATCAGAAAAAGATGCTCAGGCACGTTATCAGTTTTCTTCCCGCTTACTCTGGAGTGGTATTTTGCTCGCCTTGGTGTTGGGTGGCACGATTACTTATTGGCTGATCCGTGGCATTACCAGACCACTCCTTCAGGCAGTCAACATGGCGCAAACCGCAGCATCGGGTGATCTGACATCAAAAATCACCGTCAACGGTACGGACGAAATTGGTCTATTAATGAAGTCCCTCAAAGAAATGAACCAGAGTCTGTCGAATATCGTCAACGAGGTGCGCGGCGGTACGGATGCTATTCATGAGGCATCCTCAGAAATCGCTACCGGTAATCTAGATTTATCTGCACGAACAGAGGCACAGGCCGGCTCGATAGAAGAAACAGCATCTTCTATGGAGGAACTGACTTCCAATGTCCGACAAAATGCCGGCAATGCGAGTGAAGCTAGTCGCATGGCAATTGTCGCGTCTGAAGTCGCCTCCAAAGGTGGATCCGTAGTCAGCCAGGTGATCGAGATGATGGCGTCGATTAACGAGTCTTCCAAAAAGATTGTGGATATTATTGGGGTCATTGATGGCATCGCTTTTCAAACCAATATCCTCGCTTTAAATGCCGCAGTAGAGGCCGCCAGAGCTGGTGAGCAAGGACGCGGCTTTGCGGTGGTCGCCTCCGAGGTACGCAATCTGGCGCAGCGTTCTGCCAGTGCTGCTAAAGAAATTAAAACCTTGATTAACGATTCTGTCAGCAAGGTAGAGGCGGGCGCTGTGCTGGTGAATCAGGCTGGTAATACGATGGTAGAAGTGGTCGAGAGCGTTAAACGCGTCAGCGACGTTTTGATCACAATCAACTCGACCAATCATGAGCAAAATACCGAGATAGAGCAAATCAGTCAGGCAATTAGCCAGATGGATAACGTCACCCAGCAGAACGCAGCGTTGGTCGAACAAGCAGCGGCAGCAACCGAATCCTTGCAAGAGCAGGCGCAGCATTTAACTGCCGTGGTCAGTGTGTTTGTGACGCATAAAAATACGAATCAGGCAGCGGCGACGAAGCGGATCGGATCAAATCTAAAGTTGATTCCCGGCTGATCTCAGACTGATCTCAGGGTAACTTCAGGCGGATAGAAGATTGTCGTCTGGCGGTGCGTACTTAGTTTTGTCAGTTGCAAAGAAATCCAAAAACAGGATTATTTTTTTAGATTGTTGCTAGGCGCATCCGCTTGATGCGCCTAAATTTTATCTATCGACAGCGTCAGTATGGCTCACAATCCTGCCGCATACTGTTAAGCTTTATATCCCTTAACTCTAACAATAAAAATTTCTATGATTGATTATCGTGAAATCACATTTCGACTCTTATCTGCTGTGCTGGTCGGTTGCATCATCGGGCTAGATCGCAATTTACATGGCAAGCCAACCGGGATTAAAACACTAGGTCTAGTGGCGCTGGGCGCCTCGCTATTAACCATGGCGAGTATGGATTTTTCGCTGTCGCAAGGTAAATATGATCCATCCGCGGTGAGCCGCGTGATTCAGGGTGTAATTACTGGCGTTGGCTTTTTGGGCGCTGGCGTGATCATTCATGAAGCAGGGAATGACAAGGTTCGCGGACTGACCACCGCCGCCTCTATTTGGGTAACCGCCGCACTGGGGATCGTATGCGGTATGGGATCATGGCAAATTGCCGGTGTAGCGATGATTATTGTATTAATGCTGTTTTTGATCGGCCGGCCATTAGAAAGAATGTTGCATCAAAAATGGCTGGATAAAAGCGCAGAAGAAAAAGCTGCAATCACTCGTCACGAAGAGTAAATTTAAAATCAAATTCGCCAGCTCGATGATGAGTGTTCATTATTGAGGGGCAGGTTGTTAATTACAATGCGATTTAAATCTGCTTGTTATTTGTAGTGACTCTGACCTGAAATGAATAGGATTGTCAGATTCGTTGGAGTTTTTTGTGATGGTAAAAAGGCAGAAGCAATCATATATCGCCTTAGCAGAAATGCGATATTTTTTACCACATTCACAATAAAAAATTATTAAGGAGAATCATGAACAAGTGGGAATACAAAATTGTTTCGGTACATGCGAAACGTAACTTTTGGACGAGGCAGTTTGACTTGAAAGTAGTTGAAGATAAATTAAATTCCATGGGGCAGCAAGGCTGGGAACTGGTGGCTATGGAGGGGCTTAGTGCGCGACATGCTATTTCGCCCGTTTTGACATTCAAACGCGCAATTTAGATATATGCCATTTAAAGTCATTCGCAGGATAGCCTCATTTCCCTAAAATTGACCACCGGCGGCAATTTACTTTTATCAACCAGTTATGGCTGGCTGAACTTTACCCGTTTATAATCACTTGAACAAAAGATGCACTACGCTTTCAAAGTACGCTGACCGTTTGGTTACTACAAATTAAAACAAATTAAGCGAAAAAATGTCACGAAACTCATTAAAAGTTGGGCTAATCGTCGCAGCTATATGCCCTGCAGCCTTTATTGTTACAGCCAGTCTCTCGTCGTTGATGCCCGGTTGTAGTCTTGGTGGATCGGGGGGGGCTGCAGGTGGGTGTACAGCTTTTGGCATTAGTTTTGATTGGCTTATAGGGTTCGCGACGCCCGCGTTTGTATTCTCGTTCTTCACTGTACCAATCGGAATGCTTATTTGTTTTGTTGGTGCTTTTTTCTCAGAAAAAAAGTCGTAATATTTTTTGCGAATGCTGGGGTCTCGGAACTCAGCTGCGATTCTTAATTATCAGCACTCGAAATCACCAGCATCATATGCTTTGCAATAAGTCTGCCAATCTTGATTGACTTGTGCAGCAGCTCCTTGCGCTAGAGTCAGCATTTGCTTTCCCCATTTTTTCTGTTGTCCAAAGGCGATCAATTCATCTGCGATGGCAGAACCTTGTCGGCTAGAACTACGTAAGTGTGCTGAGGCTAGCAGGCCAGCCATAATTTTGATTACATCTTGTAATTCTTGCGTTGAGGTTTTAGCTTTAGCTAGTGCGACGCGGTCTTCCGTCGGTAGTAAGGCACGCAGAATATAGGATTGTTTGCCCACATGGACGGGCTGTAAAAACGCCATCGATACTGCTTGCATGCGACGTTGTAATGTGACGGTACGATCTGCTTCACTTTTCCATGCGGGTTGTACTTTGCTGAAATTACCAAGGTAGGGAACCAGTGAAGATGGTAATGATTGTTTTAAGTCGAGTAAATAATTATTGTCCGGGTTGCCTTTGCCTTGTACCAGCAAGATGTAACGATCCACGCCGAGGCTACCTGTACCTGCGATGCGCTTGGCGACATCAATCACTTTAAAGAATTTTTTATCTGCCTGTTTTTCTGCAAAAGCGGCCATCCATTCGGTAATCCGTTTGCGCTGTTTTGGTGTGAGCGCTAAGGCATGCACTCCATCAATAATCAGTTGGCGCTTTTTTCCGACGACTACACTACGTTTGTTTAAAAAGTCTACGCGTTGCCTGTGTTTTAAACTATCTAATAGCTGATGCACCATGCCAGTGGTGTTGTCGCGTTCTATCCAATAGCTCTTGCCATTGCCCAATGCGCAGCTATAGGATTCTAGAAAAATTTTGCATAGCGCATTGGCGTTGGTACCCGTCAGGCCGAGCGTAGGTGCAGCAACTAAAATGCTTGCAAGTACGCGAATTAAATCCCAGCTTAGCGGTGCCAGTGCTGCTTCGTCAAAGTCATTGATATCAAAATAGGCGAGGCGATTGTCGCCCTTATAACTGCCAAAATTCTCCAGATGCAGATCGCCGCAACACCATGCCAGCGGCGCTTGTTGCAAGAGCTTATGTTTAGGCAAGCGGGCATAAAACAGATGACAGGTGCCACGCAAAAAAACAAAAGCATCCTGCCGCATGTTACGATACTTCATCGTTAGACGTTCAGAATCCCGCCCGGCATTAAAGTTAAGAATGTGATCGACGACATTTTGCATAATTTTTTTAATTATTTAAATTAATAAGATTCATCATATTGCAGACACATTACCAAATCTGAAAAACTTAATATTTGTTACGAAAAAAAGCCGCTCAGTGATGTGCTGAACGGCTTTTAAGGATATTGCATTTCGCCAGCCTTGCTGACAGATGGTTGAAGCTTTATGCAGTCGCCGCACTCTTACGGCGGTATAGCACAAGTGTAGCAACCAAACCGCAAATGGCAGCAAACGTCATCCACAAGCCAGGTGCCGCTTTATCGCCAGTGACCTCAATCGCCCAAGTGGCGATGGCGGGTGTAAATCCACCAAAAATGGCGGTCGCTAAACTATAAGCAAACGAGAAGCCGACCGTACGCACATCAACTGGCATCACTTCGGTTAAGGCTACTACCATTGCGCCGTTATAACTGGCATATAAGAAGGAGAGCCATAACTCAACGATCAACATGCGGTCAAAACTTGGTGCAGCTACCAGCCAATATATGGTTGGATAGGCAGTCAAGATAGTTAATACGGTGAAAAAAACCAGTAGAGGACGACGACCAACCCGATCAGATAATGCGCCCATAATAGGCAGCCAGATGAAGTTAGAAATGCCGACACAGAAGGTCACTACCAAGCTATCTTTGGTAGTTAATTTCAGAACAGTTTTGCCAAAGGTTGGTGTATAGACCGTGATCAGATAAAACGATACTGTCGTCATCGATACCAGCATCATGCCTGCGACGATGATGCCCCAGTTTTTCTTCATGGATTGGAAAATCTGCGCTGTCGTCGGGCGATGTTTGCGAGCCAGAAATTCTGTCGTCTCTTGCAAAGAGCGACGGATCAAAAAGATAAACGGTACGATCATGCAGCCAATCGCGAATGGAATACGCCATCCCCAGTCAGCCACTTCCGTTGGCGACAGCCAATGGTTTAAACCATAGCCCAGCGCGGCTGCCAGGATAATGGCAACTTGCTGGCTGGCGGATTGCCAGCTGACATAAAAACCCTTATGTCCTGGGGTAGCCATCTCTGACAAGTAGACCGATACGCCGCCCAGTTCTACACCAGCGGAAAAGCCTTGCAGCAAGCGACCGATCAAGACCAGGATTGGTGCGAGTATGCCGATGGTGGCGTAGCCCGGTACAAACGCAATTAACACCGTACCCGACGCCATGATGGCGAGAGTAGTGATCAGACCTTTGCGACGACCAATTCTGTCGACATAGGCGCCCAGTATAATCGCGCCTAGCGGACGCATTAAAAATCCCGCGCCAAACGTCATAAAGGTAAACATCAGCGAACTGAAGTCATCCGCCGCAGGGAAGAACGTCTTGGAAATATAGGTGGCGTAAAAGCCGAACAGGAAGAAATCAAACATCTCCAGAAAGTTGCCGCTAGTGACGCGGAAAACCATCCCGAGCTGCGATTGGCGTGGTGCTGCAGTCTCCATTTGCTGTCCCTTTAAGAGTAAAACTATTTTATTGTTGGCAAAGGATAAACCGGTATGCCAACTGTTATTTGAGCGACTGGCTAAGTTACTGTATTAGCTAACGTGCTTGATATTAATCCGGCTACTAACTCAGTTGTTATATCAACGCTCTGCGAAGAGTTACGCTTCGCATCCCCTAGATTCTTGTCCAGAGTGATAGGCGGCAATTATAGCTGAGCGACTATTGCCCAGTGTGTCAGAAAGTAGTAAGTGAAAACCCGTAGCAATGGGCGCAACCATTATTGCCGGGCGCTTTTTTAAAAACGATACCTGAGCGCAACGCGACTGGATTTTTAGAAGTTCCGATAAGTCCTAACTTAAGCCCTTTTGTGTTCGGTAGCAGACATACATGTAGCTACGCCACTCTTATCATCAGTTCTTATGGCTATAGCGACATCACATATTGCCTCTGCGCAGGTAATCAAGTCTTAGTGCAGATGTAATGGTAGTGCAGCTCATATTCAGCTCATGTTCAGCTCATGTTCAGCGCAAATTCAACACAACATCAATGGAGTCCGCCTTGCTAAGACGAATTTTACTTTCTCTGGTAGCGACCATGATTGTCGCTGCTTTATGTGTTTATGGCGCATTCTGGCGGCCTTCATTGGCAGCTGTTCCGGTTCCCGCAGCCAACAGCTTTTCTCCGCAGTTAGTAGAAAAAGGTGCGGTGCTGGCAGGTCTGGGTAATTGTGCGTCTTGCCATACGGCCAAAGGCGGCAAAGCATTTGCGGGTGGTTACGGCCTGGCAACACCATTCGGCACAATTTATTCCAGCAACATCACGCCAGACCCGGCGACCGGCATCGGTACCTGGTCGCAAGAGGCATTTAAGCGTGCTATGCACGAAGGCGTGCGTGCTGATGGCGCGCATTTGTTCCCGGCTTTCCCCTATACCCATTTCACCACGATCACAGATGAAGACGTGACTGCGCTGTATGCGTATTTGATGACCCGCCCGCCGGTTGTCGCTCCGGCCATTGCCAATACCGTGCCATTCCCTCTCAGCTTGCGCCCGCTACAAGCCGGCTGGAAGCTGCTTTATTTCAAAAAAGCCAGTTACGAAACCGAGGTCGGTAAAAGCGTCGATTGGAATCGTGGCCGCTACTTGTCTGAGGGCGTTGCTCATTGCGCTGCCTGCCATACGCCACGCAACAAGTTGGGTGCGGAGCTAAAAAATTCACCTTACCTCGGTGCCAATATTGACGCATGGTTTGCACCTGCTTTAACTGATGCCAATACCGCGCCTTTACCCTGGACTGAGGATGAGATTTATACCTACTTGCGCAGCGGCATGACTGCTTTGCACGGCACTGCATCAGGTCCGATGGCGGGCGTGATCTATGACGGTCTGGCCAAAGCGCCGGACAGCGACATCCGCGCGATGGCGATTTATTTTGCGGATATGAATGGCAGTTCACCCGACGCCAAACAGTCTAAATTGCTGAGCCTTGATACGATCAAATCGGAAGCTACGCTGGCAAAAATCATGTCAAAGTCCTCGCAAGTCGGCGGTCAATACAATGACCATGGCGCTAATCTATATCTTGCCGCCTGTGCCTCATGTCACTCTAACAGCAACGGCAAACCATCCGCTATCCGGCCAGAGCTTGGTCTGAATAGTGCATTGACTGCGGCGGAGCCGACCAATCTGATACAGGTAATTTTGCATGGCATCGCTAAGCGTGAGGCGCAACCCAGTCTGGTCATGCCGGGTTTTGCCGCAACTATGAGCGATGACGATATCGCGCAAATTGCAAGCTATTTACGCCGTAGCCGCACCGAACTTGCGCCTTGGCCTGCGGTAGATGTGACGGTAGCAAAGCTACGTAAATCTTCAAAATCCGAATAAATGTTGCTTAGCGAGTTTTCTATCAACTTTAGTCAGCAAATTGTTAATCAGCTTTTACAACGAACCTATTTCGTGAAACGAGACCAGCATGAATAAATTGACCGTCAATGGTAAATCCGTCACCGTCGATGTTGATCCAGCGACGCCTTTGCTCTGGGTAATCCGGGATGAAATCGGTTTAAAAGGTACCAAGTTTGGTTGCGGTATAGGCATGTGTGGTGCCTGCACGGTGCATCTGGATGGCCGTGCGGTCCGCTCTTGTATTACACCAGTCAGCGCCGTGGCGGATGCGCAGATCACGACGATAGAAGGGCTGGGTGCAGGCTTGGGTGGAAAGGGCTTAGGTGGAAGCACTGGCTCCGGTGCAGACGGTCAGCATCCGCTGCAAATCGCATGGATAGCGACTCAGGCACCGCAGTGCGGTTATTGCCAGTCAGGACAAATTATGCAGGCGGCGACTTTATTAAAAGATTATCCGCACCCGACCGACGCCAATATTGATGCAGTAATGAGCGGAAATTTGTGTCGCTGCATGGCGTATGTGCGGATTCGTAAAGCGATCAAGCTAGCTGCCGAAGGTACGCAAAGTACGGGCGTGCAAGAAACAAAACAGGAGCAGACCCATGCTTAATAAGTTACCCAAGGCTCTGTCCAATAAAGCGCAAGCAGACAATCAGAAAATATCTCTACAGCGTCGCAGCTTTATGATCACCGCTGCAGGCGCTGGATTTACGCTGGCGTTTTTGCGGGCTGACATGTCATTTGCTGATACTGACTTGGCGGCTACAACCGGTAAAAAATCTATTCTGCCGATGTTTGATCCCACCATCTGGTTTGAGATGGATCGTGATGGTATGGTCACTGTGAATATCGCCAAAGCAGAAATGGGTCAGCATGTCGGTACCGCATTAGCGCGTATCGTCGCCGATGAATTGGAAGTCAGCTGGGATGCCATCCGCTTACATTATGTAGACAGCGATCCTAAATGGGGCACCATGGTCACCGGTGGTAGCTGGTCGGTCTGGCAAAGTTTTGAGGCACTCAGCCGTGCCGGTGCCGCTGGTAGAATTGCGCTGATCGAAGAGGGCGCTAAACTCATGGGCGCGTCAGTAGATGCCTGTGAAGCACGCGACGGTGTTGTGCGTGCCGGTAGCAAGACGATATCGTATGCCGACATCATTCGCAAAGGCAATCTCAGTCGCAAATATTCACCAGAGCAACTCAAAGCCATCGTTCTCAAAACGCCCGAGCAACGGCGCTTGATTGGGCATGCTGATCTGACATTGCAAGCAATCGATATCCCCGCCAAAACCAATGGCAGTGCAGTGTACGGAATTGATGCTGTGATCGAGGGCATGGTCTACGCCAGACCACGTTTGCCGCCTACGCGCAATGGCTCCAAGGTCGTATCGATAGATGATTCTGCCGCCAAAGCGATCAAAGGGTATATCAAATCGATCGCATTAGACGATCCGTCAGACACCGTGCCTGGCTGGGTCATGGTGTTTGCTGATTCTTTTAGCGCTGCCAATCGTGCGGCAGAATTAGTCAATATTAAATGGAGCGCCGGTGCCGCTGCCACCGTATCAGAAGACGACATTATCGCGCATGGCACTAAGCTGATTGCCGATAAAGCAGTTGGTACGCTGGTCGTTGCTGATGGCGGTGTTGAAGATGCTTTTTCTAAAGCCAAGCAAACGCTGGAGCAAGATTACACCACCAGTACCGTGCTGCATTTTCAGTTGGAACCGGTCAACGCGGTCGCTCTATTTAAAGATAGCGTCTGGCATATTCATACCGGCAACCAGTGGCAATCGCTGATACTTCCAACTCTAGCTAAGGCGCTCGGTGTGGCCGAAACTTCGGTCATATTGCATACCTATTTGTTAGGCGGCGGTTTTGGTCGTCGCTTAAATGGTGACTACGCCGTTCCTGCTGCGCTGGCTGCCAAAGCGATGGGGCGTCCCGTCAAAATGCTTTGTACCCGCGCTGATGATGCACGTTTTGATTCGCCCCGCTCGGCATCGATTCAGCATGTGCGAATGGCGTTTGGCGAGAATAATGCCGTGACAGCGATGGAGCATCATGCCTGCGCTGGTTGGCCGACGCAGGTGATGATTCCCGCATTTTTAGCCAAGGGAAAAGATGGCAAGCCTTACGATCCATTTTCTATCTCTGGTGCTGATCATTGGTACACCGTGGGCGCGCATCGGGTACGGGCGATTTCCAATGATCTGGCGAACAGCACGTTTCGTCCGGGCTGGTTGCGATCAGTGGGACCTGGCTGGACGAACTGGGCGGTAGAGAGTTTTATGGACGAGGCAGCGCAGCTGATCAAGGCCGATCCGCTAGCATTCAGATTATCGATGCTGGACGCCAAAGGGATCAACGTGGGCAGCGCACCGAACGCCGTTGGCGGTGCAGCGCGCTTGGCCAATGTACTTAAACGTGCTGCCGAAAAGGCGGGCTGGGGATCGGCAATGCCGCCTGATACTGGAATGGGCATTGCCAGCACCTTTGGGCAAGAGCGCGACATGCCGACCTGGACTGCGTGTGTAGCACGCGTCAAAGTAGACCGTAAAACTGGTGTGGTTAAGGTGGAGAAACTCGTTATGGTGATCGACGCTGGCACCATCATTCATCCAGATGGCGCGCTGGCACAGGCCGAGGGCGGCGCTTTGTGGGGCGTGAGCATGGCATTGCACGAGGGTACAACGTTTGTAAATGGCGAAGTCCGGGACACGAATTTAAATTCCTATACACCTTTGCGGATGGCGGATGTGCCAGAGATGGAGTTCGAATTTATCAGCAGCACAGAGACCGCAACCGGCATGGGCGAGCCACCAACCACTGTCGTTGGCCCTGCAATTGGCAATGCAATTTTTGCTGCAGTTGGCGTCAGAATGCGACATTTACCAATGCGTGCAGAGGCGATTTTGGCAGCATTGGGTAAAAAGGCTTAGATTGATTACTTAGATTAATCGTTGATATGCCTGATGCAAAACAGCATCTGGTTTTTACCAGGCATCTAATCCAAGCAGTTTGCGACCCAAAGGATTTAACTGAGCACGCGCAAAGTGTTTTTTCTCAAATCCTCGGGGGTCTCCGGGGAATGGATCTTCTGTAGGATGGGTTTGCTCAGACCAAGTATGTATGCGAGCCTGCCGCAAAGGCGCATCCTCAACATCTGCAGACGACATCGCTATATATTGCGCCATGCGAACCCGGTTCTCAGATCGATTCTGACGAACGCCATGAGCTAGCAAGCTGTTAAAGATTACCAGATCCCCTGCATCCAGCTCGGGGGTAATGATTTCGTAATTCGTCGTATCGGGTTGGAACGGATTGCTGTCTTTTGGTTGAAAGTTCCACCAGGTATCGATTTGTGCAAATATGCCGGGGACGCACTGGAACCCGCCAACCTCCAGATCCTGCTTTAGCAGCGAAAGTACGCCTTGTACAGAAATGGGCAACGGTCGCTTTGATACATCCACATCGAAATGGATAAATCCATCAACTTGACCCGATATTTTGGTGTCACGGTCAGGCAGATTCACATTGGCGCGATCAATCGTCACCCATAAGTCTTCTCTGTCCCAAATATCAACAAACGCATCGTAGACACGAGGATGCTGACGTGTATCCCACATAGACTGGTGGTTATACACTTCCACCATGCCTGAATTACTCAGTTCTCTTGCCTGCTGTTCGCTCAGGTGCGGCGGGTACCAGGTCGTATCATCAACAGGGTTCATTTCCCTAAACTGCCAGAGCATATTGACCACTGCCGCAGTCTTTTCCGGTGGAACCGCCTTACGAATAATCACGTAACCCTTGGTCACCCAATGCTGCCAGTCGGCTTCACTCAGAACCCGCAAGGGCTTCGTCTTCTGTATGTCTTTTAGCTGGGTAGTTTGGCCTTTTGTAGCCAAGTGCTTGCCTTGCTCATTAGTGTTGATATTCTGTTCAAATGTAGCGGTATCCGTGGGCATTGCGTGTTTCCTATTTGCTTACTCTGATGAATTTTTATAACTAAGTCTCAATAGACATTAAAAATGTTCGCGCATGCTAACCAACCATCGTCCTCAGTCAGCCATAGGCGAACTGATATAGTGGAATTCTGCCATCAAGCCGGACAAACTTCCTCGCTTGATCGGCATGGCAACTTGTCCTGGCACTAGTAATTCAAGTGCTGGTACAGGCGCAATATCATTCCCAGCCTCATCCAGCCATGTCATCAGCGACTCATCACTGACTGGTTGACCGTTCACTCTGATCCATTCTAGACAGCTTGCCATATCTCTGTCATCAACTTGCGCCAGCAGCTGATCTGCCGCTATTAAAAATAATGTCCCTTGCTGGCTCAGATAGGCGTGCTGTAAATGAGTCAGCGCCTCACCGGTGTGCAAGACCAAACCTTGCGGCGTTACTCTGGCGATATACGGCGTTGCTTCCAGATCCAGATAGACCCGTTGCGGACCGTTTTGAAAATACCAGCGACCTTGTTCATCATGCTGATAATTACGATTGATAAAACCGAGCAAGGCAGCGTTGACGATCTTATCGCCTGGCAAATGCTGCGCCTGCGCGCGCTCATCCCGCATGCGCCAGTGACCACGCGCATCCAATGCCAGCCAGCCGAAGCAATGCGGTACATTCGGCCATTTTTGTAATGCGGCTTTGACGATGTCATCCATGAGCTACCTTCAAAATTCTAACGACCCCGTTCAAAGAAATGCAATATTTTTTCTGGCAGCCAATGCAAACTGCCAGGTGGTTTGCCCACTGCAAAGCCGACATGGCCGCCATGTCTAGGGTAGTCCAGCGTAACATGTGACGAGGCCTTGTGCGGTAAATGGTGACCAGGTAAAAACGGGTCATTCAGCGCATTCATCACTAGTGTCGGTACACGGATATCGGGTAATACATGTTTGGCGCTGGCGCGATTCCAGTAGTCGTCGGTATCCAGATAGCCATGCAAAGGTGCGGTGACCACGTTATCGAATTCATATAAATTTTTGGCAGCAAGCAGCGCATTGCGATTGAATAAGCCTGGGAACTGATCCAATTTTTTCAGGCATTTTGGCTTTAGTGTTTTTAAAAACATCCGTGTGTACACCATATTAAAACCGCTCGACAAGGATGCGCCACCTTGCGCCAGATCCAGCGGCGCTGAGATCGACACAGCTGCGTCGACAATCGCCGCCTGATCTGGCGATTCGCCTAGCCAGCGTAGCAGCGCATTACCGCCTAGCGAGACACCTGCTGCATAGAATTTCCCATTGGGATGTTGTGCGCGATAGGCGGCTTGCAGGCGCTGAGTGACCCAGGCGATTTCTTGCGCATCGCCAGAGTGATAAAAACGCGGCGCTTGATTTAACTCGCCAGAGCAGCCGCGAAAATGCGGCACCGCGCCAGACCATCCCCGTTCTTTAACCAGTGCCATCAGCGCCCGTGCATAGTGGCTGTCGCTAGAGCCTTCGAGGCCGTGGAACAGCACGACAAACGGCTGTCCGGCCTGACCGTCAACAAAGTCCACATCGATAAAATCACCATCAGGCGTGTCCCAGCGCTCACGCCGGAAATCGACCTTGGGTTTGTTGATGTACAGGGCAGGGTAGATGGTTTGTAAGTGGCCGGACGGCAGCCATTTTGGAGCGTCGTACTTCATGTGTTTAGGTTTAGCCTGACTGATACAAAAATTTGATGCTCCCTTTAATGCAGCACGCTCGCTTTAAACATATCTAAAGGCGCATTTCCCGAGGCAACTGAGGCATGGTGTGCCGTAATCCGCCAGCCACGCGGGGTTTTGACATACACGTTGGTGGCTAAAATGTGTACGTCCGGCGCAACGTCGTTATGTTGCTGCACGTTCTCGATAATATTGTGTACCGCTGTCAGCATATTGTGCGAGGCATGCAATTGGGCTGGACGGATGTGCACGCTGCCGCGCTCAAAAATCGCTTCCCAAGATGTGCGTATTGCCGCATGTCCGATCAACCTGGGGCCACCGGGATGGATGCAGACGATTTCCTCATCCTCCGCCCACAATGCCATCAAGGCATCTAGATCAGCGCGACTGATTGCATCATAAAAGGCGTTTTCAGTTTCGTCGGCACTTCCGTTCAATTGCTTTTTGGCTGGCATGATGGATTCTGTTTGAGGTTGTCGGCGAGGATGATGATAAATGATACTGGACTAAGGTATATGGAAACAATGTCATATTGTCCAATCATTCTCTGGAGTATTTAGCTATCAATACCTATACTCCCTGATTTGCCATATTAATGCGCTTTTAAAACAGTGCCTGGTGCTAATTTATATTGGGTGCCGCAATAAGAGCAAGTCGCTGAGCCGCCATGGGATAAATCCAGATAAACTCGCGGGTGGGAAGACCATAAGGGCATCGCCGGATTTGGGCAGTGCGCCGGTAAATCCTTAGCTTGTAATTCGACGACAGCGGCTGGGGTTTTATTTGGGGATGTAGTTGCAGACATAAAATTCTCCTGAGGTAAGACCTACACAAAAATGCCCCAGCTGCGTTGCACCGACGGGTTTTAGTTACTTTGGTACTAAAGTACTGTCTTTGTCGCTGCGCGTTGCTGGGATGATTTTGTGCAAGTCTTTTAAATATACAAACTATTCAAAGTCCCATGATTTTAACGGATTGCGGCGTCTGTGCCTTGCGGTTTTTAGAAGTTTCCTCTTCGATGGCGAAAGTGATTTAGCGAATGCTGCCAGCATTGATTGCCTATCGTCGTTAAAATGAGCACCTTTTCTGATTTTTCAAAGCCCTCCATGAGTTTTCAATCTAAGCAACACGCCTTCCGCGAGGGACTTAAAATCGGCGTGCCAAGTTTGTTTGGGATTGGTGCATGGGGTTTGGTGGTAGGCGTTGCCATGATCAAAGCGGGTTTAACCGTGCCACAAGCTATTGGCATGACGCTGCTGGTGTTTGCCGGTTCTGCGCAACTCGCGTCTTTGCCTTTGATCGCTGTGCATGCACCCATCTGGGTTATTTTCGCCACGGCCTTGGTTGTTAATCTGCGATTTGTGATTTTTTCTGCGATTCTGGCACCGCATTTTTCTAGCTTGCCTTTGCGGGTGCGCGCTTATCTGGGTTATTTTTCCGGTGACGTGTCGGTTGCATTTTTTATGCTGCGCTTCCCCCATTCTGATGTTCAGGAAGAAGTATCGTCTGAGCAATCAGTGGTGACACTTGAAAACAAGCTCGCCTACCTAAAGGGTCTGATCATGCCAAACTGGTCGGCATGGCAAATCGGGTCGCTGATCGGTATTTTACTGGGTAGCCAGGTGCCGATGAGCTGGGGATTGGGCTTTGCCGGTACGCTGGCAATCCTGTGCATTATGTTACCGCTGGTGATGAATAAGGCTGCCCTGGCAGGTGTGGTCGTGGCTAGTGTGGTTGCCTTGGTAAGCGTTAATTTTCCATACAAGCTGGGACTGCTGATCGCCGTCATTGTGGGGATGATCACTGCCATGGTGGTGGAAGAGTGGCTGGAAACACTGCACAAGATTGATGCTAAGACTGACACTAAGACGGAAATTCAGACGGAAATTCAGCCCAAGACCGCCGCGCAACCTGTTGCCACCAACGAGGAGAAACGATGAGCGACCTTGAAATCTGGCTGGTTATTTTTGCATTGGCTGTTGCGACTTTTATTGCCCGCAGTACGTTTTGGCTGGTCGGGCATCACATTAATTTGCCAAAACGGGTACAAGAAGCTTTACGCTATGCGCCTGCCTGCGCCTTGGCAGCGATCATTGTGCCGGATGTGTTGCTTAGCAACGGCCAGTTATCGTTTGCGCTCGATAACCTTAAATTAATCGCTGCCATCGCCGCAGGTGGTTTCTTTCTGGTTAAACGAAATATGTTACTAACGATTTTCTTTGGGATGGCGGTGTACACCTATGTACGATTGGGATTGTGATTGTGATTTTAATAGGACTTACGCAAAAATGCCCCAGCCGCGTTGCAGCGACAATTTTGCGTAATCCCTATTTAATTGCAAATTTGCAATAAAGTGCACTAATTCCAGCTAAAAACGGTGTAGTCGGCGACGGGTGTTTGGTAGAATACGGGACTTAGATTTTTCTCCCACCTCTTTCATTCGCCAACTCCATGCAATTTAATCGACTCAGCGACCTGATCGCCGCCAATCAACTCCAGGGCAAACGTGTATTTATTCGGGCAGATCTCAATGTGCCGCAGGACGATCATGGCAATATCACGGAAGACACGCGCATCCGCGCCTCGGTTCCTGCGATACAACAAGCCTTAAAAGCCGGTGCAGCAGTGATGGTGACCTCGCATTTAGGACGTCCGACGGAAGGCGAGTTTAAACCTGCTGACAGCCTGGCGCCGGTTGCCGTGCGTTTATCCGAGCTGCTGGGTGTGGCTGTCGAGCTGAAACAAAATTGGGTAGACGGCGTGGATGTTGCAGCAGGAGAAGTTGTTTTACTAGAAAATTGCCGCGTCAATAAAGGCGAAAAAAAGAACGACGATGCGCTGGCGCAAAAAATGGCCGCCTTATGCGATATCTATGTGAATGACGCGTTCGGCACTGCCCATCGCGCAGAAGCCACGACCCATGGGATTGCCAAATACGCCAAAGTCGCTTGTGCCGGCCCTTTGTTGTCCGCTGAGCTAGACGCATTGGGCAAAGCGCTTGGTCATCCGGCACGTCCTCTGGTCGCAATCGTTGCCGGTTCCAAAGTGTCAAGCAAACTCACGATTCTTAAATCGCTTGCGGACAAAGTGGACAACCTGATTGTCGGCGGCGGCATTGCGAATACGTTTATGTTGGCAGCTGGTTTAAAGATCGGCAAATCACTGGCAGAAGCGGATCTGGTGGATGAAGCCAAAGCCATTATCGATATGATGGCAAAACGCGGTGCATCGGTGCCTATTCCTACCGATGTTGTTTGCGCTAAAGAATTTTCTCCAACGGCTGTTGCTACCGTTAAGTCAGTCCATGAGGTTGAAGCGGATGACATGATTCTGGATATTGGTCCAGTCACTTCTGTCTTACTGGCGGCGCAAATCAAACAAGCTGGCACCATCGTCTGGAACGGTCCGGTCGGCGTATTTGAGTTTGATCAGTTTGGTAACGGCACCAAAGTGCTGGCACAGGCGATTGCAGACTCTAAGGGATTTTCCATCGCTGGCGGTGGCGACACTTTGGCCGCGATTGCAAAATATCAGATCACCGACAAAATTGGTTATATCTCTACTGGCGGCGGTGCTTTCCTGGAATTTTTGGAAGGTAAAACCTTGCCAGCGGTCGATATTTTATTGCAACGAGCAGCAAAGTAATCAAATTAAGCAAGATGATCAAGTTGTAAGGCAAGGTAAAAAACTAAAAACCGATATCAATATCAGGAGACCAGATGGCACGCGGAACCAAGATTGTTGCAACGATAGGCCCAGCTTCCAGTGATTTGGCGACACTCAAGCGCATGCTGCAAGCGGGTGTCAATGTAGTACGTCTGAATTTTTCGCATGGCAAGGCGCAAGATCACATTGATCGTGCGACTCTGGTGCGCCAGGCCGCGGCAGAGTGCGGTCGTGAGATCGCCATCATGGCTGATTTGCAAGGTCCCAAAATCCGTATCGGTAAGTTTGAAAATAGCAAAATTGAGATCGCTAACGGCGACAAGTTTATTTTGGATGCCGACTGTGGCATGGGTAACCAAGAGCGCGTTGGTCTCGATTACAAAGCCTTGCCACGTGACGTCAAGCCAGGCGACGTATTGTTGCTCAATGATGGTCTGATCGTTTTAATCGTCGATAAAATTATTGGTAATGAAATTCACACGATTACTAAAATCGGCGGTGAGCTATCCAATAACAAAGGTATCAATCGCCAGGGCGGTGGTTTAACTGCCCCTGCTTTGACTGCCAAAGATATGGAAGATATTAAGACCGCGATGTCGTTCCAGGCAGATTACATTGCCGTGTCCTTTCCTAAAAACGCGACTGATATGGAAATGGCGCGCCAGTTATCTAATATTGCTGGAGAGGCTTATGGTCATAAGCCGATGATGATCGCTAAGATCGAACGCGCAGAAGCGATCCCGTTATTGCAGGAAATTCTCGACTCATCCGATGGCATCATGGTAGCGCGTGGCGATCTGGCAGTAGAAGTAGGTAATGCAGCTGTGCCTGCCCTGCAAAAACGCATGATCAAAATGGCGCGTGCTTCTAACAAATTAGCCATCACCGCAACCCAGATGATGGAGTCGATGATTTTTAACGCGGTACCTACTCGTGCAGAAGTATCCGATGTCGCCAATGCCGTGTTGGATGGCACGGATGCTGTGATGACTTCCGCAGAGACCGCATCTGGTAAATATCCGGTAGAAACAGTCGAGGCAATGGCATCGATTTGTGTCGAGGCGGAAAAATTTCAGGAGTGCAAACTGGATGCAGATTTTTTGAATCAGACCTTTACCCGGATTGATCAGTCCATCGCTTACGGTGCTTTATTCACGGCATATCACTTACGCGTAAAAGCGATTGTGGCGCTGACTGAGTCCGGCTCCACCGCGCTGTGGATGAGTCGTCACAATATTGATATTCCTTTATTTGCACTGACGCCGAGTATCGCGACTCAGCGCAAAGTAGCTTTATATCGCAATGTAGAAACCTATACTTTGCCGCATTCAAGCGACCGCGAAGCCGTATTGAAATCGGCAGAAACCATCTTGCTGCAAAACGGCATCGTCACCAAAGGTGACATGATCGTTGTTACCTGGGGCGAGCCTATGGGACAGGTTGGCGGAACCAATGCACTGAAAATCGTCAAGGTCGGAGATCATTAATTCTCTGTCAGCTTGAATGATTCTTTAATGCGGCATTGAGGTTTTTAATTCGAGGTTTTTAATTCTATATTTTTAATTCAAGATTTTTAATCGTACTCTGGAGTAAATTATGCCACTCGTATCTATGCGCCAATTGTTGGACCACGCCGCTGAAAATGGCTACGGCTTACCAGCATTCAACGTCAATAATCTGGAGCAAGTCACCGCCATCATGCAAGCAGCGGATGAAGTCGGCGCGCCCGTCATTATGCAAGCCTCCGCCGGTGCGCGTAAATATGCTGGCGAAGCTTTTCTGCGCCATCTGATCGAAGCTGCGGTAGAAGCTTATCCGCATATCCCCGTGGTGATGCATCAGGATCATGGTCAGTCGCCTGCGGTATGTATGGCAGCGATTAAATCGGGCTTTACATCGGTGATGATGGACGGTTCATTGATGGAAGACGGCAAGAGCGTTGCCAGCTACGAATATAACGTCGAAGTCTCGCGTGAAGTCGTCAAATTCTCGCACTCAATTGGCGTCACGGTAGAAGCAGAACTGGGCGTACTCGGTTCATTGGAAACCATGATGGGCGACAAAGAAGATGGTCACGGTGCTGACGGCAAAATGACTCGTGAACAATTGCTGACCGACGTCGATCAGGCTGCTGATTTCGTCAAGCAAACACAATGCGACGCATTGGCAATTGCAATCGGTACCTCACACGGTGCATACAAGTTTTCACGTAAGCCTACTGGCGACATTCTGGCAATTGACCGTATCAAAGAAATCCACGCGCGCATTCCGAATACCCACCTGGTAATGCACGGCTCCTCTTCAGTGCCACAAGAACTGCTGGAAGAAATTCGCCAGTTCGGTGGCGATATGAAAGAAACCTACGGCGTACCAGTAGAAGAAATCGTGATCGGTATCCAGCATGGCGTGCGTAAAATCAATATTGATACCGACATCCGTTTAGCAATGACCGGCGCAATCCGTCGTTATTTGTTTGAGAATCCAGGCAAGTTCGATCCGCGCGACTACCTCAAGCCAGCGCGCGAAGCCGCTAAACTGGTCTGCAAAGCGCGTTATTTGTCATTTGGCTGCGAAGGTCAGGCAGCAAAGATCAAGCCTATGCCTTTGGAAAAAATTGCTGAACAATACAAAAAAGGTAGCCTGGCTCAGTTGGTTAAATAAGCCGGTAACTACTTAAGCAAAATCAGTGCAGCAAATCAGTAAATTAATTTGAAAAAGACGGGGCGCACAGTGCGCCCTGCGTACTTTTAAAAAGTAAATATTATGACGACGCAAATCAATTCCACTCTGCATTCCTTGCCGCTGCTAGGCCGCGGGAAAGTCCGTGACAACTACGCCGTCGGCGACGACAAACTCCTGATCGTCACTAGCGATCGTTTGTCCGCGTTTGATGTGATCATGAATGAACCGATTCCTGAAAAAGGTCGCGTACTCAATCAGATGGCTAATTTCTGGTTTGAAAAACTCGGACATATCGTGCCAAATCATTTGACGGGTATTGCGCCGGAAAGTGTTGTCGCTGCTGAAGAAGTGGAGCAAGTGCGCGGTCGTGCGGTCGTGGCAAAACGCCTGAAACCGATCATGGTAGAAGCGGTCGTGCGCGGCTACATTATCGGTTCTGGATGGAAAGATTATCAGGATACCGGTGCAATTTGCGGCATCACCTTGCCAGCCGGTTTGCCACAGGCAGCAAAGTTGCCAGCACCGATTTTTACCCCAGCAGCAAAAGCAGAAATGGGTGAGCACGATGAGAACATCAGCTATGCCAAAACAGAAGAACTGATTGGTAAAGAACTCGCTGCAAAAATCCGCGACATCAGTATTCAGTTGTACACCGAGGCCGCAGAATATGCTGCTACTCGTGGCATCATCATTGCGGATACCAAGTTTGAATTTGGTCTGGACGACAGTGGCGTGTTGCATCTGATGGATGAAGTTTTGACCGCAGATTCGTCCCGTTTCTGGCCAGCAGATTCTTACGCAACAGGAATATCACCACCGTCATTTGACAAGCAATTTGTGCGCGACTACCTGGAAACGATTACGAGTTGGAAAAAGACAGCGCCAGCGCCAGCCCTGCCAGAAGAAGTGATTGCAAAGACCGCCGCAAAGTATCGTGAGGCATTAGAACGTCTGACTGGCGAAACGCTGAAGGCCTAATCATGAATCAAGCAAGTAACGAGTCACCATCGCAATCATTGTTGATATCGCCGATCATCGGTATCGTCATGGGCTCTTCCTCCGATTGGGATGTGATGCAACATGCCGTCGCTGTTCTGAAAGAGTTTGGCATCCCTTATGAAGCGCAGGTCGTCTCTGCGCATCGCATGCCGGATGAGATGTTTGCCTATGCAGAAACTGCCAGAACGCGCGGACTGCGTGCCATCATCGCCGGTGCTGGCGGTGCGGCACATTTGCCAGGGATGATCGCAGCAAAAACCATCGTTCCAGTGCTGGGTGTGCCAGTGCCATCCAAATATCTGCGCGGTGAAGATTCTTTGCTCTCGATTGTGCAAATGCCAAAAGGGATTCCGGTAGCGACGTTTGCGATTGGCGAGGCGGGTGCTGCCAATGCGGCACTGGCAGCGATTGCTATGCTGGCGACAACCGACGAAGGTTTGGCACAAAAATTGATGGATTTTCGCCTGAAGCAAACACAAGTAGCGCGTGACATGGTGTTGCCGGATTAGTGTAGTTGTATGAGTTCGCATGAGCGTGTATTTGATTCGCCCACGGTTATTCCCAGTGAAACTCAATACAAATACGCGACGCAAAATTACAGGATTCGCCATTCCAGCGCATGCGGGAATTAAGCTGGGTACAGGCGCAGAAAGATCGAAACAGATGCTGAATTTGCTGCTGCGCAGACGATGAAACTAGCAAGCGTTCTAGCGACTTAAAATAATACTCCTATGGTGTATTTTTAATCGTCTAGAGAATCATTGGACAATTGGCCATATTTTGTAAATTTTGCGGGGAGTATATGTTTTTCTGCGCTGTTTCATTATAAAGCGCCGTGGCTCATGATGTGTTTGATCAATCTTCGTTGCTCCGCCAGTCGCGCAAACTTATTTGCTGAGTATGTACTGTTTTTGCGCGCGTCACCGGCATAAGTTTAATTTTCAAATTTCGTTTTAGACTCCGTTTTAGATTACGTTTTATATTTGCCTAACATCATGACTATCGATACTCAAACAACTCCGCGCCATCCCCTGTTACCGAATACTGAGCAAAGCTGTCTCGGCATTTTAGGCGGTGGGCAACTCGGGCGCATGTTTGCGCATGCTGCACAAACCATGGGCTATCAGGTCGCCGTATTAGAGCCAGAAGCGGGTTGTCCAGCCGGGCAAGTCGCTGAGCACCATATCCAAGCCGCTTATGATGACGCCGCTGGTTTGGCCGCGTTACGCAAACTGACTCGTGCAGTAACGACCGAATTTGAAAACGTCCCGGCCAATAGTTTGACGATGCTGGCGCAAGACGGCTTCGTTGCTCCTTCTGGCGCTTGTGTTTCGGTTGCACAAGATCGCTTGCAAGAGAAAGATTTTTTCACCCGCTGTGCCATGCACACCGGTGTATTTCCGGCTCCACATGCACGTATCGAGAATCAGGATGACGTCGCTCTGATCAGTGAAGATCTGTTGCCCGGTATTTTAAAAACGGTACGCATGGGTTACGACGGCAAAGGACAGGTCAGAGTCCGTAACCGCGATGAGTTAGTGGAAGCCGTCGCCGGTATGAACGGCCAGCTCTGCGTGTTAGAAAAAATGCTGCCGCTTGCATACGAAGTATCGTTGTTAGTCGCGCGCGGTGTTGATGGTCAAGCCGTGGTGTATCCGATTGCGGAAAACGTCCATCGCGATGGAATCTTGTTCACCACCACGGTCCCTAGCCCAAATGTCACGGATGGCGTCGCGAAGATGGCGCAAAAGGCGGCGCTGGATATCATTGCTCAATTAGCCTACGTCGGCGTTTTATGCATCGAATTTTTTGTATTGCAGGACGGATCCCTGGTCGTCAATGAAATGGCACCACGTCCCCACAATAGCGGCCACTACACCATCAACGCCTGTGTTACCAGTCAGTTTGAGCAGCAGGTCAGGGCGCTGGCACAGTTGCCATTAGCTGACGTACGTCAGCATTCGCCAGCGGTGATGCTAAATATTTTAGGTGACGTTTGGTTTGAAGGTGAAGCTGTCAGTCCACGCGAACCTGCTTGGGACAAGCTACTCGCTTTGCCGGGTACGCATTTGCATTTATATGGCAAATCTGAAGCGCGACGCGCACGCAAAATGGGGCACGTCACCTTTATTGCCCCCAAGTTGGCGGACGCACAAGCGACGCTAGCACTTGCTTGCGACATTCTTGGCATCGCGAACTAATGTCAGACGAGTTTAAGACCAAATTACGATGAATAGCGAGAATAGTTTGACGATGTCAACAAAGCACAATACGTTTGACGCCTCAATACAATCTGCCGCCCGCCAGTTGGAATCGGGGCAGTTAGTCGCGTTTCCGACTGAAACCGTGTACGGACTTGGTGCTGATGCAGAGAATCCGTCCGCTGTTGCTGCCATTTATGCAGCCAAAGGCCGTCCTGCCAATCATCCTGTGATCGTACATCTGGCGCCGGAGGCCGATATTCAGTATTGGGCTGCCGATATTCCGGCCGAGGCACATCGGCTGATTGCCGCATTTTGGCCGGGACCATTGACCTTAATTTTGACGCGTGCCGCGCATATCCCAGGCGCCGTATCTGGCGGTCAGGATTCAATAGGATTACGTTGCCCTTCACATCCGGTTGCACAGCAGTTGTTACGCGCGTTTAAAAATGGTAAAGGTGGTATCGCAGCGCCATCGGCAAATAAATTTGGACATGTTAGTCCGACCACAGCGCAGCATGTTCGAGATGAATTTCCAGCCGAGCTTGCGAACCAGATGATCACAGCAGTGCTAGACGGTGGTCAGAGTGATGTCGGTATAGAGTCAACAATTTTGGATTTAACGAGATTGGAAACCCACGGACCAGTATTATTGCGACCCGGCCACATCTCTGCCGCCGAACTGGCACGCGTATTAGGAATACAGCCATCCGCGCCTGATATCACCGCACCAAGAGCATCGGGTACCTTGGATGCGCACTACGCTCCAAACACGCCGGTTGTTTTAATCGCAGAAGACACGCTGGAATCGACCATACAGCAATTGCTGGATAGCGGCAAAAAAGTGGCGGTCATGCGTTACCAGGAACATGTTCAGCAAAACGTGCAGGCATTAAAAGTGATCGTTGCTGATCCGTCAGTGTATGCGCATGATCTGTATGCTGGTTTGCGCGAACTGGATGCCGCGCATGCCGATGTGATTTTGGTTGAAATGCTACCGGATGATCACGCCTGGCAAGGCGTTAACGATCGCTTGCGACGTGCTGCGTTTGATTCGCGTGACGTACTACAAAAGCTGCTCACTAATTGAGCGAACTAAGCGAACTAAGTCGCGGTTTTACAGAAACCTTAGCGACTATTTGTACAGCAGCTTCATCACTAGAATAAATATTGCCAACACCAGAGTAATAAAATTGGCAATGATGATCGGTAGCGCGTTCAGCATCAGGCCGTACGCCAGCCACATGGCAATCCCACCTACCAGGATGATGTACATGCCCAGTGACACACCGTCAGCACGCTTGCGACGCCAGGTCATCCATGCTTGGGGAATAAAGGCAGTTGTCGTCATGCTGGCGGCAATATAGCCGATCAGATCAGTCAGTTGAGGCATCATTTACTTGGCAGTATCAGTATGGTTGCCGTAGTTATGCTATCGCTACGGTGTGGATTGCGGCGGCAAAAATTGACCAGATTGATAAATGAGCGGGGCTTGCGGAGTAAATTCACAATGCTCTACTTCGCCGACAAAAATCACATGGTCACCTTCTGGATAGCGGCTGCGATTATGACACTCAAACCAAGCAGATGCACCAACTAAAATAGGATGACCGGTGCGAGACAAACGATAATCTACCCCCTCAAACCGATCTTTTTTACGACTGGCAAATTGTTCTGCAACCCAAGCCTGTTCGGATGACAAAATATTCACAACATAGTGAGAATTGCCGCTAAAAGCGTCCATGCTACTTGACGTATTTGCCAGACTCCACAACACCAGCGGCGGATCGAGTGAGACAGAATTGAAGGAACTGACTGTCAGACCCAAATAAGTCCTGTCTGCCAGACGAGTCGTAATCACCGTCACGCCAGTCGCAAACTGCGACAAAGCCTGACGAAAGTGGGGGGTATCAAATTCGCGCTTAGCAGCGCGGGGGGAGCGAGTATGCATTGGGTTTCCAGATTTATTTTGGGCATTATCCGGTATTTTTCATTAGATTGCTCACGCCCATTCTGCTCCGTATGCCAACTAATCTATGCATCAAACTAGTAGTTTTATTTTGCTCCTTAATTAATTATCTAATCAGTGTCCATAAATATGGAGTGACATATATCGATTAGTCCTGTCTGAGCTATTACAGTATAGAAAAATACATTTTTGAGACGAGGACTTTAATTTAAATTGAGGCCAATCTCATGGCGATTTCTTCAAGAACATCATTCCAGTTTCCAGTTTCCTTTTGTCGAAATAGGGTTACGGTTTTATACCATGGGCTGTCTGATCTGTTATGCATCCAGCGCCAATCAGGATTAAACGGGACAAGTAGCCATACAGGTTTTCCAAGCGATGCTGCAAGATGTGCGACCGAAGTATCGACAGCAATAACCAAATCCAGTTTTGAAATGAGCGCCGCAGTTTCCACAAAATCTGTTAATTCACCACCCCATTGCTTGACCGAAGTCTGCTGATCTAGAGCCGTCTGATCTCGTGATCTAACTTCCTTTTGAAGACTAAAAAACTGTACGTTCTCTACAATGATTTTTGAAAACTCTGAAAAAGGGATGGATCGATTTTTATCGTTTTGGTGATCTCGATTGCCTGACCATACTATGCCTACCTTTTTATCTGTTGACTGACCAACTTTAAGTTGCCAGCGTGTTGCTGCATCGGGTGCGATTTCATCAATATCAAAATATTTTTCTTGTACCGGAATCGTTTCTAAAGCTGTATTAAAGGCACAAGGTAAACTTGGAAGCGGACAATGGTAATCAAAAGACGGCAGCACTTCACCTTGAGCAAATACTTCTGCGGCTCCATCGAAATTTTTGAGTAAAGTTTTTAATGATGCCTGCACTTCGAGTATCACGCGCGCGCCCAATTTCGCTACTAATGTGACATAACGCACAAAATTAATCGTATCGCCTAACCCTTGTTCACCATAAAGCAAAATGGTTTTATTTTTTAACGGTTGCTCACCTAGCCATAAAGGCACAATAAAATGTCGCTTTCCTTCCACGAATGGCGAGCATTTCCAGCGCCATTCGTATTTTGCCCATCCTTTCAGGAAATCGCCTAGCACCAGGCGACTAAAGCTTTCGTCAAAGTGAGCCTTAGCAAAATCAGGTTGAATGCGTATGGCCTCAGCAAAATCAAGCAAAGCTTCTTCGTGCATCTCAAGTTTTTGATATGTTTTTGCCCGGTTAAAAAACGTCAACAAGTGCTGAGAATCTATCTGTAAAGCCTTCGCAAACTGAGAAAGCGCCTCGTAATAACGGCCTAGAGCGGTAAGAATTAATCCCTTATGATGAACTGCATCACAAAATCTGGGATCAATCTCAAGTGAGCATTCTACGTCTTTCATCGCCATATCTAAATGACCATGATCGAACTCTATGACGCTTTTGTTATGCCAAACGATCGCTAAATTAGGCTGGGCATCTAATGCTAGCTGGTAATATTTTAAAGCCTCTGAATTTTGATGTTGCAATTGCAATAAAATGCCACTATTCACTAATGCCTCGACACAATCGTGCTTTATTTTTAGAGCTGCTTTAAAGCTAGCCAAAGCCTCATTTCCTCGCTCAAGTAACATTAACATATTGCCGCGTGTAACTAAGGCCGCTAAGTTTTCTGGATTTAATGAAGTCGCTTTGTCCGCATTTTCAAAAGCATCGGTTAATTTTCCTTTAGATTCAAATGCGAGACTTAATTGCAGATAAGCTTGACTGAAGTCTGAGCGTATAGAAATTGCTTTTTGATATGCCAAAATAGCAGAGTCAACAAGATGCTGACGTATAAATATATCGCCTTTAATTAAATAAAAATCAGCTTCATCTGGGATATGAGTGAGCGCTAAATCAACAATACTTTGCGCCTTCTCAAGATCTCCAGTTTGAGCCATTAAATAACTGTATTCCCGGTATGCCAGCTGGAACTGTGGTTTCAAATCTATGACTTTTTCATATCTTTGAATCGCTTCTTGCCTCCTCCCAGCGATGCTGGCCATCGATGCGAGCATGTAGTGGGCATCAAAGTCCTCTGGCGATAATTGCAGCGCTATTTCGAGTTGTTGTGCCGCTGCATAACTTTTACCTTGCTCTTTTAATACATAACCGAGCATCACATATGCATTTGTATCCGCTTTATTTTGCTTTATGGCTTTTTGGTAATGTATTTCAGCTTCCGCCAAATTCCCTGCGTCTAATAAGGCATTAGCTATTTCTTTATGAGTTTTTTCCACTTCTGGAGGACGAACATCAGGAATTTGATTTTTTATAATTGAAATTTGCGGATCTAAATCCTTACTTGGCACTGGTGGAGTAAGAATTTTTTTTAGCCAAGTGAACATATTTTTAAGTTTTTTCTATAAATTTCGATTTAATTAGTATTCATTCTTACTGCCATATTGAAAATAGAAATAAAAGAAGCATTACAACTTTAAGATAATCCAATTTGTTAATTGATCAACATACTCTCTGTCGTACCCCTTTTTAATCAGCTCCCATTTGAAGGTATTTCCTAAGGCAGCTTTTTTATACGTGTTCATTTTACGGTCTTGTTTAAATTCGATCACAAGTTGACTGAGTTTATTTAGCATCGCTTCGTGTTTTTTATTTAGAATTTTGCCAACTGCGCTTTCAACAGGAGTCCGCTCAATTAAAGCTTCCGCCAATATTTGGCCAAATTGTTTTTCTTCAGTAGCGTCAAACCAGCTAAATATTTTCATGGGTAATTCACAGACTATTTGATAATTAAAAAACGAAAGTTTATTTAGTTAAACTCAGATTTACACATATGGAGTTTTTGAGAATCTCGAAAATCATCTTTGATGCGATTGATAAAAATATTTTTAGAGAAATTCAATTTTCTCGACAGAATTGCAGCAAATTCAAACGATTATAGTTTAGCAAAAGCTGGTCCACGGCAATGGCATTCTGATGTGTTTATTTTTGCTAAGCTGCAAATCTCTCATCTTCCTCATCACTGGTTGGCTAAAATGCAATGATGATCTTAATACGATTAAGCTCAAGTCGGCTGCCATTAAAAATACGTTAGCACAATACAATCTAACTGAAATTACTTGGTAAGTATAAATGAGCAGAGGAAGGTTCCCAAACCAGTAAAATAGTCAGAGATGGCGTCAGGCTTACGGTTTATTCACTCAGTCATCAAACTATAAATTCTAAAAACATATATTTCAGCCCGGAATAAGAAGCGTTTGCTTATTTGTAAGCTCATAATAAAACCAGCTAAAAAGTTCTTGTCTGGCCTAACAAGCGGTTCAGCCCGCATGTGTTAAACTTGCGCCCTCAAAAGACCCTGCAAACGACCTTGCAGAATTTGCATAAGTTGTTGATTTGTTTGTCTATTTTGGAAGAGCTAATCCTATGTTGAGAATGCCTGTATTTTCCCTGCTGCGACGTTGTTGCGCAATGATGTTATTGGGTAGTTTAAGCTTGGTTTTGAGTGTGGCGCATGCCGATCCGCGCACTTTTCCAATTGGTACCAAGCGTGGCGTATTAACTGCCTCTGCTTATCCGGACATTGTGATTGATGGCAAGGTTCAAGTTACCCGGCCTTCTACCCGTATTTTTAACGAACTAGGTTTGCTGGTATTGCCCGCTACTTTGCCGAACGCCACCTTAAAGATTAACTATCTTGCGAATGAGTATGGTGAGATAGAGCGTATCTGGATTTTGACTGTGCAAGAAGCGAATGTGGATATAAGCAAACAACTAAAACAAAACTAATGGGATTTCTAAAAACCTCTTACCCGAGCGCATCGCGTTGTTGCAAAGCCTCGCAATACCGACGTATTGCTATGTTTTGCGCCTAGCGCTGCATCTCGATTAAGAGGTTTTTAGAAGCTCCCCAAAGCAAAACTAAAACAAAACTAAATAAGTAATATTAAGAAGAATCAAACCGTCATGCCAAAAAAAGTATTTATTAAAACCTTCGGTTGTCAGATGAACGAGTATGACTCGGACAAGATGAACGATGTGCTCCATGCCTCCGAGGGTATGATCAAAACTGATAAAGCAGAAGATGCCGATGTCATTCTGCTCAACACATGCAGCGTGCGTGAAAAAGCCTCTGAAAAAGTGTTTTCTGATCTGGGTCGTTTGCGTGAACTTAAGCGCAACAAGCCTGATCTGATTATCGGTGTCGGTGGCTGCGTCGCCTCGCAAGAAGGTGCGGCGATTATCAAGCGTGCGCCTTATGTTGATGTGGTATTTGGTCCGCAAACTTTGCATCGTTTGCCACAATTGCTGAATGATCGTCGTACCAGCGGACGTTCGCAAGTCGATATCAGTTTTCCTGAAATTGAAAAGTTCGATCATTTGCCGCCTGCGAAAGTAGAAGGCGCGACGGCGTTTGTATCGATCATGGAAGGTTGCAGTAAGTATTGCAGTTACTGCGTTGTACCTTACACGCGTGGTGAAGAAGTCTCACGTCCGTTTAACGATGTTCTGGCAGAAGTTGCCGGGCTGGCAGAGCAGGGCGTCAAAGAGATTTCGCTGCTGGGCCAAAACGTCAATGCGTATCGCGGCAAAATGGACGATGGCGAAATCGCCGACTTTGCGCTGTTGCTGGAATATATTGCCGAGTTCCCGCAGATTGAACGTATTCGTTTTGTCACCAGCCATCCTAAAGAATTTAACCAGCGCCTGATCGATGCGTTTGCCAAGATTCCTAAAATTGCGAATCATGTTTTTTTGCCGGCACAGCATGGCTCGGATCGCATCTTGTCCGCGATGAAACGCGGCTACACAGCGATTGAATACAAGTCAGTTCTGCGCCGCCTGCGTGCGGTGCGTCCTGATATTTCTGTTTCGTCTGATTTTATCGTTGGCTTCCCCGGCGAGACGCAAGAAGATTTTGATGCCTTGATGAAGTTGATTGACGACATCGGTTTTGACAACAGCTTTAGTTTTATTTTCAGTAAGCGCCCGGGTACGCCTGCAGCCAGTCTGGCTGACGATACGCCGCATGAGCTTAAATTAAAACGCCTGCAACATCTACAAGCAGTGATCGACAGCAATACCAAAAAATACAGTAACGCAATGATCGGTACAGTGCAGCGCATTCTGGTTGAGGGTCCATCGGTTAAGGATTCGAATGAATTGCAAGGCCGTTCTGAGAACAATCGTGTAGTCAACTTTGCCGGGCCAGCAAGCCTGATCGGGCAGCTAGTGAATACCAGAATTACGGAGTCCTACAATTACTCTTTGCGCGGTGAATTGATTTCCGAATTGTTGGAAGTCAACTGAGCCAGCAGGGCTAAATAATTCGATTAACGTAAGATCAGAATGAGTCTAAGCATCTCTTCAACAACCGATCCAACAACCTATTGATGAAACCAAAAATGCCTGTTCCTGTTTTGCACTTCATGCCGCAGCCGATGGACAACACCCGATTGGCTCATTTGTGCGGGCCTTTGGATGAAAACATGCGGCAGATTTCGGCCGCTTTAGATGTCAGTATTTTCCGGCGTGGTGATAAGTTTGTCGTTAGTGGTCACAATGCGCAAAATGCGCTGGACATCCTTGAGCATTTTTATACCAAAGCAAAAAAAATCATCTCTATCGATGAAGTGCAATTAGCCTTGGTCGAGCAACGGGCAACCAATAATGCCAAGGCTAAGTTGGCGAACAATCCTGACATTACCGCCCCTGTGGGCAAGGCCACGAAAGCCAGCGCAGCGAAGAAAATCGTTAAAGTCGTTGCGCCTTTAGTCGATACGGACGGTGTGGATGGTGACGCTGAGTTTGACCTAGATGCAGCGGCAGAAGGACCTATCCTCAAAACTCGCCGGGCAGATTTGCGTGGACGTACACCACATCAAAATCTCTACCTCAAAGCAATTGTTGAGCACGACATCACATTTGGCATAGGTCCTGCCGGTACCGGCAAAACTTACTTGGCAGTTGCTTGCGCGGTAGATGCTCTGGAGCGCGATGCGGTCAAGCGTATCGTCTTGACCCGTCCTGCGGTTGAAGCGGGTGAGCGCCTCGGATTTTTGCCGGGCGATCTGGCACAAAAAGTTGATCCTTATCTGCGACCTTTATACGATGCGCTGTATGACTTACTCGGTTTCGATCGCACGCAAAAGATGTTTGAAAAACAGGCGATAGAAATTGCGCCGCTGGCTTACATGCGTGGTCGCACTTTAAATCATGCTTTCATTATTCTGGATGAGGCACAAAATACTACGCCAGAGCAAATGAAAATGTTTTTGACCCGTATTGGCTTTGGTAGTAAAGCCGTAGTTACCGGCGATGTCACACAGATCGATTTACAACGCGGTCAGCGTAGCGGTTTGGTTGATGCATGTCAGGTGCTAAATGAAGTCCGTGGCATCGGTTTCGCCCGCTTCACTAGTGCCGACGTGGTACGGCATCCCCTGGTGGGCAGAATTGTCGATGCCTATGAAACAGCCAATGCACATAACGCCGATCTCGGCACTTTAAAACAAGCGACGCCGTTGAGTTCGGCGCACGGACGTAAAAAATAATGGCAGCAAAACACAAACTCAGTTTATCCGTTCAATATCCTGATCCTCGTTTAAAAGAAAATCTACCGCGGCCTTTGTTACGCAAAGCGATACAGGCGGCGCTGTTTGCTCCCGCAGAATTGACTTTACGTTTTGTGGATGCAGAAGAAGGCCAGACCTTAAATCGTGATTATCGCGGCAAAGACTATGCGACTAACGTACTGACCTTTGCTTACACCGAAGATGAAGACGCCGAAGTAACGCAGGCAGACATCATTTTTTGCACAGATGTCTTGCTGAGTGAAGCACAGCAGCAAAAAAAATCGGTAGAAGAACATGCGGTTCACTTGGTCGTCCATGGCGTTTTACACGCCCAGGGTTATGACCACGAGACCGACGAAGAAGCAGAAGAGATGGAAGCCTTAGAGATCGAGATTCTGGCTGACTTGGGTTGGCCAAATCCGTATTTGTAATCCTAGGTTGTAGGTGGTTGTCACTACTTCTGAACGCTGAATCTGGTCTTGTCTTTATTCGAGATTAAATCATACTCCCACTATGTATATTTAATTGTCCAGGTATTAACTGGACAATGAGCCTATTTTTAAGAAAATAGTGGGGAGTATATTGATTTAAGCGGATTTTTGAGCAATCTCTTCTATCCTTGCCACAACTAAAAACCCCCAGCATTTAGCTCCCCTCGCCCGCAGGCGTGAGAGGGAGTATATCTCTAGCTTACATGTAGCTTATTTGCGGTCAAGTCAGATGCAATGTCACACCGCTTTTCGATAATGACTGACTAGCAAATAGCTTTTCGCATACAGCGCAAATGCCTGCGCTGCTAATAATGCAAAGCCAGCAAAGAAGAACATCTGGAATGCAGTCACGCTCATCCCTGTGCTTTGGATTTGCGTGGTAACTGCTTCACTCTTGACGCTGGAATTGGCTAACAGCACCCATAAGTTGCCGATGGTAACGGACAAATTCCAAAAGCTCATGATCACACCTTTCATTGCCAGCGGTGCCTGGCTGTAGGCAAATTCCAAGCCAGTTGCCGACACCAATACTTCGCCAAACGTTAGCAAAGCATAAGGCAAGATTTGCCAGGTGATCGACAAAGGATTGCCACCATCAATCGCCACTTGCATCAGACCAACGACGATCCACGCAAGTCCTGAGAAGGCGATCCCTAATCCCATGCGGCGTAGCGCAGCCAGCTCAATACCCATACGTTTTAGAATCGGATACAGGATCAGATTGTTAAACGGAATTAATAACATCACCAGCATAGGATTTAGGGCTTGCATCTGCGCTGATTGAAACCAGTCTGGCTTGGTCATCTGATCAGCTTGCAAAATCCAGGTCGATGCCTTTTGATCAAACAGCGACCAAAACGGCGTTACCAGAGCAAACACCACCAGCAAACGTAATACGGAGCGCACTCCATCTACGGCTTCATCAGGATGTACGCCACGTGCACGATCCAGTTGTATCCAGGCGCCCAGCCCGCCAAAGCCCAGCACCAGCACCAAGCCTAAACATAATGCTGCAACGATGCCGATATTGGGTGTCATCAATAAACCACCAACCGCGAGCACGCCACCCAGCGCTGCGAGGATGAGGCCATTACGACTTTGTCCTGGTGCTGCGCTCATCAACGCAGTGCGGACTACGTTTAAAAAGGAGTCAGGATTTTTCGCTACGGGAGGCACATGTATATAGCGCTTACGTGCCGACCAGAAGATGATCGTAGCAATCAACATCAAGATACCCGGAATGCCGAACGCCACGCTGGCACCAAACTGCTTCAGAAATATCGGCATCAGAAGCGACGCAAAGAATGAGCCGAAATTGATAATCCAGTAAAAGCCATCAAACACTTTTTGCGCCAGATGTTTATTGCTGCGATCAAACTGGTCACCCACAAACGACGCAACTAATGGTTTAATCCCGCCTGAGCCTAGCGCGATTAAAAACAATCCGGTGTAAAAGCCGTTGCGGTTATCGTCAAAAACCGCCAGACAAGCATGCCCCGCGCAATACACCAGACTCAGCCAGAACACACTGTTGTACTTACCGAAAAACCGATCTGCCAGCCAACCGCCCAGCAAAGGAAAAAAATACACGCCAATCACAAAGGTATGGAATACTTCTTTTGCCATATCTTTGCGCATCGCTTCTGGCATCGACAACAATAAACTCGTGATCAAAAATGGGGTGAGAATATTGCGCATGCCATAAAAGCTGAAGCGCTCGCAGCCCTCGCTGGCGATGATGTAGGGAATTTGCTTTGGCATTTTTGCCGGGTTTGTCGGCGTGTGGGTTTCTTCTATTGTTTGACTCATGCATTTCTCCATTTTTTAGTTTTATGGTGATGGACAACAAAACGGCCTCAGTCATTGCTGGGCCGTTTTATTTTTAGTGATCGAAGATCTCAATGGATAATTGAGATTTAGAGCACTTGTCGCAGCAACGCAGTATCGCCAGTCGAACAAATGGATGTCAAGCAGTATGTCTACCTAGTTCTGTGAGTTGTCAGACAAAGTGCCTGGATTACCTGGATTCGCTGCGTTCTAGTCAGTCTTTTCCTTTTGATGGAAGGGCGCAAACCAGCACACCAGAAACGAGGGGATTGTCGCGATCATCACAAACGTAAAGTAGCTGGTGTAGCCCAACAACTGTTGTAAGTGACCGCTGATAACGCCAGTCACCAGCATGCACAAACCCATTAAGCCGGTACCAAAAGCGTAATGCGTCGTAGTGTATTTACCCGGTGCAAGCTGCTGCATTAAATAAATCATGAAGCCGACTGAGCCAAATCCAAAAAAGAATTTTTCAATTGCCACACCGGCGGTAATCGCTAGCAGGCTGCTTGGTTGATACAGGCTCATCAGCAAAAATGTCACGTTAGGGATATTCACTGAGCAGCACAAGATAAATAAAGAAGGCTGTAAGCCACGGCGTGCCAGAAAAATTCCGCCAAGTACAGAACCCAGCAGCACAGCGATCAATCCATAGGTGCCATAAATAATCCCCAGCAGCTCATTGGATAAACCCAAGCCGCCTTTAGCAATCGGATCGACCATAAAGAAGGGACCGATTTTTTCCAGAAAGCCGATACTCAGGCGGAATAGAAAAGCAAATGCGATCATCAGCAAGACATCGCGCTTTTGGAAAAATGTGACAAACGAATCCCACATAATATGCATCGCAGCACGGGCGTTGGTTGGTGTGTTCTCTGCTTTGGCGCCGTCAGGCATTACGCGCATATGCCAGAACGCCATCAGAATAGTCACGCCTGCTACGATGAAAAAAATGATTCGCCAGGCATCTACCCATTCTGGTCCGAATACTTTTGGGTCATGATGAAACACGTCGGCATGCAATTTTCCACTTAGATAGACCAGGCCGCCGGATGCGATAATGGGGCCGATGTTCCAGCTTAGTCCCTGTATGCCGCAATACAGTGATTGGGTTTTGCTGTCGAGCGAGGTGACATACACACCATCCGAGGCAATATCTTGCGTGGCGCCTAAAAATGAAATGATCCAGAACAACACCATCAAAATCGCCATATAACTAGGCAAGGACATTACGATCGCCACACCAAAAAAACCAAGCGCCACCGCAATCTGGGTGCAGATCACAAAAAACTTCTTGGTTTTATACATCTCCACAAACGGCGCGAATAGCGGCTTGATGGTGTACGCCAGATTCAGGTAGCTGGCGTATTCCGCCGCTTTACCGTTGTCCATGCCCATATTCTTAAACATGATGGCGGTCACGCTAGTGAGCGTCATATACGTCAAGGCCATCGTGAAATAACCGGTAGGCACCCAGAATAACGGGGAGCGTTTCACCCGAGTGTGGGCGGTTTTTTCTGCAGGCGTATGCGCAGCAGGAGGTATTGCCGTGCCACCAGGCAGGGCGTCGGGAAGGGTGTTTTGCATAGTCTCGTCCTTAGGATACTTTTTTGTTTGCAGTCTTTGCCGCAAACTATTTTATTGCCAGATTTTTAAGCGGAATTCAGGCACAAATTACGCCAGTCAAAATTTATGAAATCCTTTTCAAGAAAGCAGAATAGCATGATCTTTGACTTTGTTTGAGGATTTTTCTGGTACTCAGTGACGTATTAAAGCTCCTGTTGTTAGCAGAGGGGAAGACCCTTGCCTCTAATCATGGAGACGCGTGTACCGGTGTGTTGACATTCCATCCCGTCACCAGCGGCACCAGCAAATCTAAAATCATTAAAATGAAATCCAATACTGAATTAGCCCAATGTCTGTTCAGAAAGCTTATTTTTTGTGTTCTTACTATATTTTTGAAAGTGTCTGATTATGATGATTCGTCTGATTTACGCGAGCCGCGCAGTTAACCTTGGCCCCGCAGATGTAAAAGATATTTTGGCAAGTTCCCGCCGCAACAATCAGAAACTAGCGGTGACCGGAGCACTGAATTTATCCAACGGCATCTTTTTGCAATGCCTGGAAGGTGAGCGCTCCGCAGTCAACGCGGTTTACCACCACATTTTGCGAGACAAACGTCACACCAAGCCAGAGGTCCTGTCCCTGGAGGAAATTACTCAACGCCAGTTTACAAGCTGGAATATGGGCTTGATTGCATCGACCACAGAAAACACAGCCTTGTTCCTAAAGTATTCCCCAACTGCCGAATTTGATCCCTACGGCATGTCAGCACATGCGCTCAAAGAGTTTTTTACAGAGGTAATGAGCAGTGCGCGTTGGCTTAGTTAGTGATGAGTAGTACCGAGTAAGGGGTGTTTAACAAGCACCCGTAGGCGCGATTAGCAAAGAGTAATCGCGCATTTATTTACTGAGATGCCAGGCAAAGTTACGGATTCTGATATTTCCCTTTAGTCTAGCTTTTGCCATTGGGTGAAGGCGACTTCCACTTCCAATGCCTCGACCGGAGTTCACATGTATGCGATCGCGTGCAGTTGCCCTGCGCTAATCTCACCTACGATTTCTGATGTAATAGATAAGTTTTGACATGATTTAGCACCTAAAATTCGCCTTACGCTTGTTGAACTTCTGCCCTCCCGTGTATTCTTGACTCTCCAGCCAATTCGTCTCCGTCGACACCAATGAAACTTTCCCACCTACTCTTTGCGCTACTTCCGATCATGACAAGCACCCATGCCCAAACCGTTTTCCATCCAGACGACATCCCATTGATTACCGTTTCGCCGGGAGTGCAATTAAAAGAACTCACTGGCCGCAGTGCGATGCCGGGCGCCAAGACGGATCAGGGTAGCGTTGCGTTATTCCACTTGGAACCGGGTCGCGCCAGCGCATGGAGTCACAACAAAGTGGGCGAGGAATCGTTCTTTATTCTCAAGGGTCATGGCGAGGTCTGGACAGGGACTACGGCACACGCAGTGCGCCCCGGCTCGTTCATCATCATCCCGCCCAGTGTTGTGCGCTCTATCCGTGCAAGCAAAGGTGAGGCACTGGAGTTTTATGCCATTACCACACCCGCCTGGACCAGTGACGACGATATATTGACTCCCGCTCCTGAGGGGGCGCCGAAGTAATCGTAATGAACGACATTTGTTGTCTATCGCAAATACTCCTAATATGTATATTTAAAGTGTCCATGTGTTATCTGGTTTAGATGACTATTTTTTAAAAATATTAAGGGAGTATGTGTAATCATCTTGGTATTCTTAGACGCATATCTGCGAGTTTTGAATATGCAAGCTAGATGAAAAGTCCTTACGTCCGCCACCATCTTCTCAGAAAAAGATAAAAATAGCTTGCAATTAAATAGCGTGCTATATATTATTCAAAACATGAAATCGCCAGCCGCTACCACCACTGACAACGCTAACCAGACACCTCAACTCGGTGATCAGTTGTGTTTTGCTTTGTACTCAACGTCCCTAGCAATGAGCAAGTTATATCGCAAGCTGCTGAAAAAACTAGGTATTACCTACTCACAGTATCTGGTGTTAATGGTGTTGTGGGAGCAGGATGAGCAGACCGTGAATGATATCGGTCAGAAGTTAGTACTAGATTCGGCGACGTTGACCCCTTTACTAAAACGGATGGAAGCGCAAGAGCTACTTACCCGTGTGCGTGCTGCCAGTGATGAGCGCCAGGTGATTATCTCGCTCACCAAAGCAGGCAATGATTTGCGTAAAGCTGCAGCCGATTTACCAGTATCGGTCTTGTGTGCGACGGAATGTTCTACCGATGAGGTAAAGAATTTAAAGGATCAGATACTCGCATTGCGGGCATCGATTATGAAGACTGCTTAGTAACACGTTGCGACTGTATGAGTTGTATCCGCTGATCGAGGTGCCGCAGAATCAACCGGAAGAAATACTCGATGCGCTGATGGTGTAACTCAAATCCCATTCCAATATTATTTAGATAGTGCACTATTTAATAGTGTATTAAATAAAAATGGTAATAGCATTCAATCAAAGGGAGTAAGTAAAAATCGCCCGCTACACAATGAGAAATAAGCGTGGCCATAAAAATGAAATCGAAGTAATTAAATAGTGCGCTATTTAATTACTGAAAATTTAAATCAAAGAAGGCTGAGCAGCATCGTCAGCTAGTGACAAATTACACCGGCGACTGGCCGCCGGATGTATATAAAGGGTGCCAGAGATCGTACTTAAAAACATTGCGCAGTCCATCACTGCATTTACTTTAAAGGAAATTACTATGACTAACTTAAAAACTGTCCTCGCTGCTAGTGTGATCAATCTTGCTATCGGTAGCGCCTACGCCGCTGGCAGCCCTGGTGTCGAGACGACGACCCAAGGATTTCTGCAAGCACTAGAGGCTGGCGGTGGCAAGCCTCTGGAGCAATTATCTGTTGCCGATGCCCGTGCTGTACTGATCGGTGCGCAAGCTGGTGTCAAACTAACTTTGCCAGCGGCTGATGTATCCGAGAAGATCATTAAAGTCGACGGCGTTGATCTCAAACTTACTATCGTCCGACCAGCGGGTGTCAAAAAAACTTTACCAGCATTTATGTTCTTCCACGGCGGTGGCTGGGTGTTGGGCGATTTTCCTACTCACGAGCGCTTGGTGCGTGATCTGGTCACCAACTCTGGCGCAGTAGCAGTCTTCGTCAACTACACACCATCGCCAGAAGTCGGTTACGGCGTCGCCATCAATCAAGCCTATGCCGCGACCAAATGGGTTGCCGAACACGGTAGAGAGATCAATGTCGATGGCACGCGCCTTGCCGTTGCAGGCAATAGCGTCGGTGGCAATATGGCTACTGTGGTCAGCCTGATGGCAAAAGAAAACGCCGCACCAAAGTTACGCGCACAAGTGCTGCTATGGCCGGTGACGGATGCTGATTTTGATAACGGCTCGTACCAGCAATTTGCCGATGGTCATTTCCTCACCCGCAATATGATGAAATGGTTCTGGGATAACTACACCACTGACGCCGCTAAACGTAAAGAAATCTATGCATCACCATTACGTGCCAGCACCGAGCAATTAAAAGGCTTGCCGCCAACCCTGATCCAGACCGCCGAGTTCGACGTACTGCGCGATGAAGGCGAAGCTTATGGCCGCAAGCTCGACGCCGCTGGTGTTGCTGTCACTACCGTACGCTACAAAGGGATGATCCATGATTTTGGCCTTCTCAATGTCCTCAGTAAAGTACCCGCAGTCCGCTCAGCGATGCTACAAGCCGGTGACGAGCTGAAGCAAAATTTGAAATAAATGGTGAGTGCCTAAGTTGAAATAAGCTTGTTGAGAAATGATGTCCGATCCATCATCTAGCCCGGTAATAACGGGCAGGTGATGGATGTTGCGTGATGAGATTTGGTTGGCGCGTAGCCGTTTCACACAGCGGATTTTAAATATACTCCTTCCGGGTATATTTAAGATGTCCAATTTTTTAATGGACAAAAGGCCGATTTATAATAAAAATTATGGGAGTATATATAATGACTCTGAAATTTTTGGGCGTAAAATATCTAAATTCTGTATGCAGCCAGGTACGTGTATCGCCACCAACGCTTGCTCAACATTAACACGATTTTCAGGATAGTCAAAACTGAGGAATTGTTGGTTTCAGTCCGTCATCTCTATAAATTCGTAATCGCAAGTACTTTCAGATATTAAATAATTTTCTGTGTTTTCATACCTGACGTAGCTGTGATTGCGCAATCGTATCAACATGAATCTACTTTCAATATCTTGACTAACATCGACATGCGTGCGATTACGCTGCGCTAATCGCACCTACGATCTTTGGCAGGTAGCGCTTTCACACCAGCTAAATCAACCTACTTGCTTCACCGCCGCTTTCGACGCAGTCATATAATCCTTCTCACATAAATGTCCTATCAGTGTGCGGTGCGGTGGCAGGTTTGCCAGTGCGCGTTGTGACATCTGGGCGATCATCTGGAACTCTTTTTTTGCTTCTTCAAAGCGTGGGTAAGAGGCTGCGTTGGCATTGAGTTTGGTCTGAAATTCCATTCCATACAGCACGTATTGCCAGCTGGATGGTGGGTACATTTCTAGGTCGATGATAAAGTCTAGGCGGTGGGGTGGACGACAGCGCCACATTGCGAGTTTTTCTTTCAGTGTGTCGGGGATTGATGCGGGATTGGTGTTATCCGTCCAGAATGTGCTGTCGGTGCGCTGGCTCAGGCAGTAGTGCATTTTGACAAAATCGACCACGCGTTCGTAGCGTTCTTTCATTTGGTGATTGAATAATTTAGCGACGGGCTCCAGGTCGCCGTTGAACGGGAACAGGTAACTGACCAGATAGGCGGCGGTTTCGATCAGGCCAATGCCTGAGGCCTCCAGAGGTTCTAAAAATCCGCCTGACAAGCCGACTGCGACACAGTTTTTTACCCACTGTGCTTCTCGATAACCGACATTGAGTTTGAGTGATCTTGGTGTCAAATTCTCGTTCCCTGCGCCGATGTAGTTACGCAATACTTGTTCTGCTCGGGTATCGTCTGTGTGGCGGCTGGAGTACACATAACCAACCCCGCGGCGCTGTTGCAAGCCGATGTCCCAGATCCACCCTGCCTCTTTGGCAGTAGAAATTGTATAGGAGGGGATTGCTGTATCGGCTTGTGGATAAGGCACTTGCACTGCCAGCGCGCGATCGGCAAACAGGACATCATCTACCTTATGAAATGGTGAGCCTAAAGCCTCGCCGATTAGCCTGGCTCTGAAGCCTGTGCAGTCGATATACAGGTCGGCTGTTAGCCTGCCAGCCTCTTGTGTGATGATGGCGCTAATGGCGCCATTAGCGTCCAGTTCGACCTGCTCAACATTGGCCAGGATATGTTTTACTCCCAGCGATTTTCCGTGCTCGCACAGCAGAGTGGCAAAGCGTCCCGCGTCGAAGTGATAGGCATAATTCATTGGACCTAAAAAGTTGCCGTCGTCCATGCGCTTAGGTGCATGCGAGGCATCAGCGACACGCTTTTGCATGGTCGCCGCTTCGGCAAAAGGTACACCCGCACCCGCAGCACCTTGCAACCAGTAAGGCAATAATTCGGGACCGCCAGCACGCTGGCTGGGTAAGCTGAATGGATGAAAATAATGATCGATGCCTGCTGCACCTTGTGGCCGTACCCAATCTACAAATTTAATACCTTGTTTAAAGGTCGCGTTGCATTCCCGTACAAACCGCGCTTCATCAATACCAATCGCTGCCAGCGTGCCGCGGATTGAGGGGAAGGTGCCTTCGCCGACGCCGATAATGCCGATTTCTTTGGATTCCACCAGTGTGATTTGTACGCTCTCACCCGAGGTAGCACCAACAGATTTAGCGAGAAATGCCGCAGTTAACCAGCCAGCGGTACCGCCGCCTACGATTAAAACTTGTTTGATCGGGTTCATGACGTAGCCTAAGAGTTGGAAGGTGGAGGTAATTATCAAGTCTTGTAATTGCTTAGAAGCAACATCACAAAAGGCAACAATCGCACATTGAAAACAAATGATTTGGTTTTTTTAATTGACTTTGATATTAAATAATCGCTATTATGAAATCGGTTTCAAAATATGAAATCGGTTTCAAAACATAATTCTAACATCATCGCATTCATGCAGATGAAATGAACCTAGCACAGGAGACATATGAAAATCCGTACCCCCACGTCCCGAAAAATCTCGGGCTCACCTATCCATTTAGCTGTTCTCACCTTGCTAGCGGGCATTAACTCTGCTCATGCACAAGTTGCGCAGCCCGTTGCCCCAGTTGCTCCGGCAGCAGATTCTGCTGCGATTGCAGAGGTGATTGTCACCGGTACTAAGCGCGCTACGTCCTTGCAGCGTACGCCAGTGGCGATTACCGCGATCAACGCTGCTGCACTCGATGATGCGCATGTACAAACGATACAAGATGTCGTCAACCTGGTACCTGGTTTCCAGGCGACTACGCAGGGCGATCATGGTGTCATCACCATGACTTTGCGCGGTGTTGGTAATGATAGTGCTAAGACAGAATACGCCGATCCAGAAGTCGCTACTTTTGTGAATGGCATTTATTCACCACGCCCGGAAGGCGCAACCTCGTTGCTGTTTGATCTGGATTCGATTGAAGTCTTGCGCGGTCCACAAGGTACTTTATGGGGGCGTAACTCCTCCGTTGGTGCGGTGAATATGCAGACGGTCAAGCCAGTGCTGGGCAACCACTCTGGCAATTTTGAGGCTGGTGTTGGTAGTTACAACCGTTTCGGCGTACGTGGTGCTTTTAATATTCCACTTAACGACACGATGGCCTTGCGAGTAGCAGTAGTGCATGAGCAGCATGATGGTTATGTTGATTATCAGAACGCACCGAATCCTTCTTTAGCCAGCCAACAAGCAGCTTATATTGCTGGCGGCGGAACGTTGAGCACGTTCCAGCCGATCAATTCCAATTTGTTTATTCAAAATGGTTCTGCTAAAAAGTACGGTGCACAAGATCAGACCGCTGCGCGCTTGAGCTTGTTGTGGAAGCTGACGCCTAATCTGAAGTGGGATGTCTCTTACGAAAAATACATGGATCGCGGTACGCCAAACATGAATCTGATGCAAACTCCGCGTCCGGGTCAGGATTTTTGGTCTGCATTGATTGACACGGCGCCGTCCGTCCACCGCGATACAGATTCGTTCCGCAGTCGTCTGGATTATGCGATTGGCGACAGCATGTCCTTGGCCTATATTGCAGGGTACTCACGCTTCAGCGGATCATCGACCTTTGATCAGGATGGCGGTGCCAGTGTACCGACTAGCTTCAACACTGGTGCGACCTATCAGGCCGACAATACCGTATCGTCGCACTATGTGAATTACAGCCACGAAGTCGAATTGCAATCCGTCGGTAAAAAAGACGTCGACTGGTTATTAGGGTTGTACTACGCCGCAGAAACCAACGATATCCGCTTTGATATTCCTATCTTTAATGGTACACAACAAGGCACGGTTAGCTGGCAGGGTTCGTTTATTCAACCTAAAGAAACGGTTGAATCGAAGGCTGCTTTTGGTCAGGCGACCTGGAATGTGAACGACAGTTTGCACCTGACGGGCGGTATCCGTTATACCGCAGACTACCGCACAAACGTTGGCGGTCGTGGTTATGGCTGGGCATATGATGGCGCACCGCAAATTCCGGTGAACCCAAGTGTGAATCCAGCGGCGCCTGGTTCTGGTTTTGGTGTACCTAGTCAAAACGATGGTACTTTTAGCGGCAATAAAACGACTGCCCTAGCACGAGTTGGTTATGACATTGATCGCAACAACATGGTCTATGCCAGCGTTTCTACTGGCTATAAATCAGGCGGTCTGCAAGACGGTGGCAAACCATACGGCGCTGAGACTTTGACCAATTATGAGCTGGGCTCCAAGAGCACTTTCTTAGGCGGCACGGTCAAGATGAATAATGCGCTGTTCTATGAAAACTTTAAGGGTTTCCAATTCAGCGCGCCAGTAACCAACCCAGATGGCAGCCATTCTCTAGTGACATCCAACGCCGATGGCGCCAAGATTTATGGCTTTGAATCTGAAATCGCTGCTAGGTTGTCCCCTGCCGATAAAGTCCAGTTATCTCTTGCAATCACCCGTACTGAGCTGGGACACTTAATCGGCGGCAGTAACGATTACGTCTTGCCTGTCTGTGCTGTCCCGGGCATTAGCAACTGTTTAGATGTGACCGGTAATGAGATGCCGCATGCGCCTAAGTTCTCTGCGCAAGCTCAGTATCAACATACGTTTAACATGGTAAATGGTGCTACCTTGACGCCGCGCATCAGCATGCATTACGAGACCGCAAGCTGGCTCAGTGTATTTAATCTCGGTGATGGCGATAAACGAAAATCCTACACAAGAACTGATTTGGGTTTGCGTTACGCATCAGGCAAGGCTTGGTACTTTGATGCCTTCGTTCGTAACGTAGAAAATTCCAACATCAAAACCAGTGCGCAAAATAGCTTTGGCGGTGTGTGGCAATCGCAATATCTGCCACCACGTACTTTTGGTATTAACGCTGGCGTAGAGTTTTAAATTTTTTAGTTCGTCTTGCTACCTCTGGTAGTTCAATGCCCTCGTTCTTCACCAAGGATGAGGGTTTTTTTATTTAAAACTTACGCGAGATTGTCCCAACTCCGTAGTAGTAACTCGCCTGACTAAAGTGCTGTCGTCGTATCCATATTCAAAAGGGTCAGGGCGTCATTCCGGTATGGTTTTAGCCGGAATCCAACGACGGTTGTGGAGTCATTTCCCTGACTTGAAAACGATAATGCTGATTATCAGGATAGCGACACGGGATTCCGGCTGAGACCATGCCGGAATGACATAAAAAGGCAATGCGTAACTAACAAAAGAATCAACAATATTTAATCTGAATATGTCATGTTGATATATATACTCATGGTATGTATATATTAGTCGTCCATATCATCATTGGACAAAAAGGCATATTGTTAAAAAATAATGGGGAGTATATTTAATTACTCTGCTAAATATCCCTTAACTGACTTTAACTTAAAGCGTAATTTTGAAGCAGTTTTTGATCCCATCTTTGATCCAATATTTCATTCTGTTGTCGATGTAATTTGTGCTGCTCTTCCCCCAATATGACGAGAATAAAATCATGAGCGTGACTGAAATTTTTTTGATCGCAATGGCGATTATTTTTACCGTACCTTACCTGATCTGGCGCGTGGGCAGAACTGATTATTGGGCGCCGTTAGTCGTAGTGCAGATCATTACCGGCATCATCTTGGGGCCAGGCGTATTGGGTGCAGCTTTCCCCGACTATTATCAATTTGTATTTAATCCGCAAGTGATCTCTGCGCTGAATGGGATTGCCTGGTGGGCGGTGATGGTATTTGTGATGATTGCTGGCGTTGAGTTAGATCTTAAAAAAATGTGGCGTTACAAACGAGAGAGCGCGATAACTTCTGGGCTTGCACTTGGTATGCCGCTATTGTTCGGCTGTGTCGCTGCAGTCTGTTTACTCAATCTGAGCCAAGGCTGGATGGGAACTAAAGCCACTACCTGGCAATTTGTCCTTGGCATAGGCATGGCTTGCGCAGTGACGGCATTACCCATTTTGATTTTGCTGATGGAAAAACTGGCGATCTTACGACAGCCCATCGGGCAACGTATTTTGCGTTATGCCAGCCTGGATGATGTCGCGATCTGGGGCGTGCTGGCATTGATTTTGTTGGACTGGACGAGAGTCGGGCGGCAAGTTTTATTTTTAGCTGGATTTGCGTTGGCGAGCTATCTATTCCGCCGTTTGATGCGCAAGCTGCCAGAGAGTGATCGCTGGTATGTTGCCTTTATCTGGCTGGCGGTGTGTGCTTATTTTGCCGACTGGTCTGGTTTGCATTTTATGGTTGGTGCGTTTTTGGCGGGCATGGTGATGGATAGTGACTGGTTTGATCAGGCCGACATGGATAAGCTGCGTCATTTTGTATTGATGATTATGATGCCGGTATTTTTCTTGAGTACCGGCTTACGGACTAACTGGCAGCTCGGTGGAACGACCGTATTTATCGCAGCAGGCTTATTGCTGCTGGCATCGGTAACGGGCAAGCTGGCAGGCATTCATATCGCCGGAAAAATCCTTCAATGGGAAAAAGGTGAGGCATCGATCATAGGCTGGTTATTGCAAACCAAAGCGCTGATTATGATTATTTTTGCGAATGTATTACTGGATAAACAAATCATTACCAGCGAAACGTTCACCGCGCTGTTGATGATGGCTGTTGCTAGCACCATGCTGACGGTACCGATGGTGGCGCCTCAACTGCAAAAAATGAAGGCATTGATTTTTCGGATAACGTGATGAAATTGATAGCGTCAATATCTGTATGACTTTATCCAAATACGGTTGAACATATTCATCATAAAAATAGGCAAAGAAATTAGTTTTTCTTTGCCTATTTAATTTTTTAAAACTCAGCGTTTAGCGAAGATTTTTTTGCCGGTCGCTAGACTTTATTCAGCTCGGGATAAACGCTGAGTCCCTACAAAATCGCGATACCAAAGTGCGCTGTCTTTGAGCGTTCGCTCTTGTGTGTCGTAGTCTACATACACCAAGCCAAAACGCTTGGCGTAGCCGGAGTTCCACTCAAAGTTATCCAGCAAACTCCAGTAAAAATACCCTTGGACATTGACACCTTGTGCTATCGCTTTTTGCAAGGCATTCAGATGCAAGCGAACGTAGTCTATGCGTGCTTGGTCATGGATTTTCCCATCAACTATTTGATCTGCAACGGCCATCCCGTTTTCAGTAATATAAATTGGTGGTAAGTCTTTATATTCTTCGTTTAGTTGTAATAGCAAGTCAGTCAGACCATCAGGATAAATTTCCCACCCCATGTCGGTAAAACCTAATTTTCCTTCCGGTTTTTTAGGCGGATTGTCCGTACTGATAAAAGAACGGAAATAATAATTAACACCTAAAAAATCGATGGGTTGCTGAATGTTTGCCATGTCATTAGCGTGCACGTCAAACTTGCTCATGTCCATGCGATCAAGCGCTTTTTGCGGGTACCGACCTTTAAAAATCGGATCCATAAACCATTGCACCGAGCGTGCGTATTCCCATTCTGCCTCTGCTATATCGGCGGCTGAGTTGGTTGCTGGCATGGCCGTCCATTGGTTTAAAACGATACCTAATTTTGCGGAACTACCGATCTTTTGCAGAGCTTGACGCATCGCTTTCATCGCCCATCCATGCGATAACAATAGGTGATGAGATACCTGAATTGATGCAGCGGTATCTGCAATGCCGGGCGCAAACTGCCCATTACCAAAACCCAGATTAGCAGTACACCAAGGTTCATTATGAGTAGCGATGGTGGCTACCCGGTTACCAAAGCGACGCGCTACTTCTGCCGCATAGTCAGCAAAACGGGCAGGGGTGTCACGATGGAGCCAGCCGCCCTGATCTTGCAAACCTTGCGGTAAATCCCAGTGATACAAAGTCACATGCGCCAGAATATTTTTCTCGGCCAGTCTGGCGATCAGATTGGAATAAAACTCAAAGCCTTTTTCATTCCATGCGCCATAGCCCAAAGGCTGCACACGTGACCAAGAGATAGAGAAGCGATATGCGCTGACATTGAGCGAGGCGATGATGTCGATGTCTTCGGCGTAGCGATGATAATGGTCGCAAGCGACGTCGCCGGTACTGCCATCGATGATCTTGCCCGGTGTATGGGTAAAGGTGTCCCAGATAGAGGGCCCGCGTCCGTCAACGGCGGCAGCACCTTCAATTTGGTAGGCGCTGGTTGCCACACCCCAGGTAAATGCGGGAGAAAATTCTGTTGCTGAGTCGTGATTTTGCATGTGTGGGTCTCATCTATTTCTTTTGTTTGAAATCGTTTTCACGAGTGCTTAGAATTTAACATTGGGGATATCGCCTGTCAATCAACAATCTTTATTTTCATTGCGTTTTTTGGAGGGCGCTGAACTGCAGTGAAAGCTTTCATCTTGAAGCTGCGGTCAGAGGGGAACGGATGGGGAAGATGGTTTTATTTGTGATGAGTTGATCAATTCATAAAACCTTGAATAATCCATGTTATTCTCGCTACGAAAAGCTTTTCACAGACTTACCAAGATATTCATCGTTAATTCATCTTCAATTCGCATAGTTGAGAAGGCACACGTGGTCGAGAAACAAATCAATACCGATTCGGATAACAATGCTTCAAGCAATAATCCCGTGACTTTGATGGATGTGGCGCGTCAGGCGGGCGTTTCGCCCAGCACGGTGTCACGGATTCTGAATGGCACTGCCAAAGTCTCTGCAGATAAACGTAAAGCAGTAGAAACCGCCATTGAGCAGATGCACTTTGAGCCAAACCAACTGGCACAAAGCCTTAAAAGCGGTCGCTCGATGACGATCGGTATCGTCGTACAAGATATTTCTAGTCCGTTTTTTGATGAGACCTTACGCGGTGTTGATGATGGTTTAAAAGGAACTGGTTATGCCTCCGTGATCGTCAGTGGGCATTGGGATGCGCAAGAAGAGGCGGCCCGGATTAAGTTATTGCTGGCTCGCAAAGTGGATGGGATTATTTTGCTGTCAGGGCATATTGCGGATAAAGATGTGCTGCATTTTTCACATCAAAAGCCCATCGTCGCGACGGGGCGTGCATTGCAAAGCGAGACGGCGATTGGATTTAAGCTAGACAATGAAAGCGGTGCCTACCTTGCTGTGCGCCATTTAATTGAGTTAGGACATCGCCGCATTGCCTTCGTCACTGGCCCTGCCGATAACTCTGATGCCAGCGAACGTTTGCTCGGATACCAGCGCGCACTCAAAAGCGCCAATCTGGAATTTGATGCGAACCTGGTGGTTGAAGGCGATTTCCATGAGGCCAGCGGTTTAGTGGCAGTCAATCGTCTGTTCGATACTCAGCAGCAGTTTAGCGCTGTGTTTGCTGCGAATGACCAGATTGCCTATGGTGTACGGCTGAGCTTGTACCGCAAAGGGATACGGGTACCGGATGATATCTCCCTGATCGGCTTCGATGATTTGCCCGGCTCGCTTTACACTACACCGCCGTTGACGACGATACATCAGCCTTTGTATGAAATGGGATTACTGGCAACGACTACTTTACTCGGACTGATCAGCGGTAAAAAAGTGGATGTCGAGCTGCCCAAGTTGGAATTGATTGTCAGAGAAACTACACGTCGCTTCAGATGATGTCGCTACTTTATGACATTCTTGATACAAAAAAGAGCTAAAAATCAGGCTTAAATTTGGTCTGAACTGGCATCGAAGTTTGGGACTGATCTATATTTGCTGTATCCTATAGTATTGAAACAACGGCTTTAAGCCCACTATGCAAGAGCACTCTAGTAGCGTCAGACCATCTGACGTTAAACCCCACAGGTCATTATTTGAACGTTTGACCGCACTGATTTCCCCCGAACCTGAGAACCGCGCTGAATTGCTGGAAGTTCTGCATGACGCGCAAGAACGTAACCTGATTGATGCCGATGCACTGGCAATGATCGAAGGTGTGTTCCAGGTGTCTGATCTGGCTGCACGCGACATCATGGTGCCGCGTTCCCAGATGGACGTGATTGATATTTCCAAACCCATAGCAGAATGGATGCCCGAAGTCTTATCGACGGCGCATTCCCGCTTCCCTGCGGTGGAAGGCGATAGAGATAAAGTGGTGGGCGTGCTATTGGCAAAAGATTTGTTGCGGTACTACGCAGAAGAGTCTTTTGATGTGCGTGTGATGTTGCGCCCGGTAGTGTATATCCCGGAATCCAAGCGCCTGAATATTTTGTTGCGGGATTTTCGCGCTAATCGCAATCACATGGCAATGGTGGTGGATGAATACGGTGGCGTTGCAGGTCTGATTACGATTGAGGATGTGCTGGAGCAAATTGTCGGCGATATTGAAGACGAGTATGACTTCAATGAAGAAGAAGACAATATCATCGTCCTCGATAATAACGGCGACGGCGTGCGCTGGCGTGTGAAAGGTTTGACCGAGATTGAACAGTTTAATACCGCGTTGGGTACCGATTTTTCAGACAAAGTAGTCGATACCATCGGCGGCTTGGTCACCAATCATCTGGAACGGGTACCGCACAAGGGTGAAGAATTTAATATTGGCAATCTGCATTTTGAAGTCTTGCGCGCCGATGCCCGTCAGGTGCAGATGTTGTTAGTGGAAAAACGGTCTTTGGTGCAGACTGATGATGATTGAATCCATAGTTGATCGTTGGATTCATAGAATTGTTTTCTGTCGCCCAGCTCGTACTCATTTGCAGATTCTCTGATCTTGTTTTCATTTCATTCCCCTCCATTTCGTTCATCCATCTTGCTGGCTTTGCTGGCAGGTGGTTTGAACGTATTTTCTTTTGCTCCCTATCATTTGTGGCCACTTCAGATCATCAGTCTCGCACTGATTTTTTGCTTGAGCTATTCCCCCAGTGCATGGACTTTGCGACGCCAGTGGATGCTGGGTTGGGCATATAGTTTTTCCTGGATGTTTTGGGGTGTGCGCTGGTTGATGGTGGCGATGACTGATGCGGGCGGTATGCCGTGGTTGCTGGCATTGGCGGCAGTCGCTTTGTTTGCCGCTTATCTGGCTTTGTATGCCGGTCTGGCTTTGTCGCTGGCTCATTACCTACGCAAGCGTTGGCAGCTATCATTGGTCGCATCCTTGCTATTCGTGCTGCCATCGCTTTGGAGTTTGTCGGAGTTGCTACGCGGCTGGATATTTACCGGCTTCCCGTGGCTGGTGTCGGGCTACGCACATACCGCGAGCCCCTTGGCTGGCTATGCTGCCGTCTTGGGCGTGTATGGATTGGGATGGTTGAATGCTTTAATCGCAGGCGCCGTGGTTTTATTGATGCTTAAAAAATCCTGGTGGCCTGTATTGCTTGCTGGCGTTGCCTGCCTATTTTTAGTCGGCATCGGTTTGCGAGTCGTGGCATGGACACAGCCATCCGGCAACCAGATCAGCGTCAGTTTATTACAAGGTAATGTAGCGCAAGATATCAAATTTGATCCGGAACATGTGAATGACTCGCTGCGCTTGTATCACGACATGATATTGACCGCGCCAGCCGATTTGGTAGCGACACCAGAGACCGCCTTGCCGGTATTGTCCAGCCAATTACCACCGGATTATTTGCCAATGTTAAATGCCTTTGCACAAGACACTAACAGTCATTTGGTCATTGGTTTGGGGGTCTATGACGGCGGCGATAAATATACCAATAGCGTTTTAGGTTTGTCGCGCCAGCATGCGGTACGCGGCTATCGTTATGACAAGCATCATCTAGTGCCGTTTGGCGAGTTTGTCCCGTTTGGTTTTAAATGGTTTGTGAACCTGATGCAGATTCCGCTGGGTGATTTTTTTGCTGGCAATGTTTTGCAAGAAGCCATGCAGGTAAAAGATCAATGGGTGTTGCCAAATATTTGTTATGAAGATTTGTTTGGTGAAGAAATCGCGCACCAATTGTCAGCAGCGTCGTACAGCCCATCCATATTATTAAATGTATCTAATATTGCTTGGTACGGTGATTCGATTTCTATCCCGCAGCATTTACAGATATCGCAAATGCGGGTGCTAGAAACCGGGCGGCCTATGCTGCGTTCTACCAACACCGGTGCGACGGCGGTGATTGATGCGCAGGGGATTGTGACTGCTCAGTTAAAGCCTTTAACCAAGGATATCTTGCGTGCCAAAGTACAAGGTACCAGCGGCCTGACGCCGTATGTGCGTTGGGGCAATGCAGGTATTCTTGCTCTTATCATCTTGAGTCTACTGGCGGCGTATTTTTTGTCACGGAAAAAAGCGCAATTCTGATTTGAATTTGAATTTGAATTTGAATTCAATTCCTTATTCCATAGCCGCGATCTTTAAAATAGTGTCACTGCGTTTTGTGACAGCGCATCGGCTTCTGCATTTTTTTTGCGGGGAATCCAGATCAAACGAATATCAGTGAATTTCGCTATCAATTGCTTGGCTTGTTCGCACTGTTCTTGCAGTGTTGAACATGCGGGTAAGCGCACGGTGTTTTTCTTGCTGTGGGTGCGGTCGGCGTTGACGCTGTCTATTACGGTGCGGCTGTCACCAAACACAACAAGTTTGGCAGGGAGCTGTTCTAACGCGCAGGCTAATACTGCGTTTAGCGCATAGAATTCTGCCTCGTTACTATCACCGTAGCCCATCGCCCGGCTGATTTCTATCTTTATTCCTGATGGGCTGATTACGACGCCACCGATACCAATTTTGCCCGGATTAGGATGTGCTGAACCATCAAAATAAGCCTGCCAGGTATCAGCACCCAGTCCGTTGACAGCGCAGTTGCTTTGCTTATTACTTTGCTTATGTTGGGCTAATTTTTCAGCCTGTAGTTGTTGACGTACGATATGGCGAGCACGAATTTTTTCCTGCTCCAATAATCGTATAGCAATAAGATTTTCTAAGCCTTTTTCACCTGCTATGTTGAACAGGATTTTTTCTAATGCGTGCTCTTGTGCCTGTTCCAGGCTTTGCGATTCAGTGATGTTGGCTCTTGCTAAGCGCTGGCTTTTCGCTAGTTCTGCTTTAAACGCAATAGCAAGAAGTTGATCATGTGTAGCCATATTGCGGGATTTATTTTTTTGAAAATTGGCTTAGTTCGGCATCATGAATATAGTAGTCACCGTACTTAGCAAGTGTGCCATCATTTGCAAGATGCGTACTTAAAAAAGAATTTTGGAGCACATAATGACCTACAAAGAAAACACTAACGATAGCGCCGCTTTTCTACCCGTCGGCATGATTGCCAATGCAGGCACTTATGGACAAGCGATAGAAATGGCAGCAGTGCGAAAACATAGCGCTGATGCTGATGCTGGCTCTGATAGTGCAGGTTGGGCACCGTTTCATTACGAGAAAATTTCTGATACAGAGTATGTCTGCACTGGCGGATACGCGATTGGTAGCGGTGGCTACAAAAAATGGCCAGAGCCGCATACGACTGTCGTCGTTTCTATCTCAGAGATTGAACATGCGCTGAGTTTGTTATTAGAAGATGTGCAAGATAAAGAGGACGTCATTGCAGAGATGACGGCTCCAGGCAGTTTTGCATCAAGCCAATCTGCCAAGGTCAGCTCGCCTCAATTATCCAGTCCATCGGAACCCACAACTCAGCCAAAATACTTAACCGTCGTGCTGCAATTACCCAATGATAAAGAAGGACAGCAGCGGATTAAAGAGGCTTTCAAAATCGATGAATTATTCTTTGGCGCGTTGGTGACATCCATCTCTACCCGCGCACCAAACTGAATTATCCTAGAAACGGCAGCTGGACGAGTCTGAGTGTGCATTTTTTCGGTTTCCCAGCAAGGCGAGACGAGGCGCAAGCTTCACGTTGCAACGAGGAGCAACGCCGCTGGGGAGCCGAAAAAGTGTGCGATCAGATTCGTAGCGTTCTCACCAAAACGGTGATGGTGAAAACACGGACATGAGTCAATTTAATCAAGTACTTATTTACACTGACAAGCGGTCAACTGTCGTTTCTAGGATTATTCCTTAGGTTTTTATTTAGCCCAGCCAGCCGGACGTGCCAGCGTAAAATTTTCTGTCGCGTTCGTCCTGCCGTACCAGTCCGCACCCATGCGCGACACCAGATCTAATTTGACCGGATCAATTTGGCCATCTGCGGTGACAATACTGTCATCCACATGTGCTGCGACGACTTCACCAAAGACCACATAGCAAGTTGGCGCATGTTCTGGGTAGGGCATCAGCTTTGCCAGTCTGCATTCAAAACTGACAGGCGCGCCGTCCACTCTGGGTACGCCAATAAATTGTGACGGCAGAGACTTCACATTGCATTGTTCAAACTCACTGGTTTCTGCGTCGTAACCAAATGAGGTTTCGTTCATCAATTGCACCATGGGGAATGACACCAGGTTGACGACAAATTCGCCAGTCTCCTGAATATTGCGCACGGTGTCTTTCATACCGCCGTCGCTATTGACCAAAGGTGAAATCATCAAGGTCGGCGGCGATGCCGTAATCATCTGAAAAAAACTAAACGGCGCGAGATTCGTCAGGCCATTTTTCCCTTTAGAGGAAACCCATGCAACCGGACGCGGCGTAATGGTAGAGCCCATCCAAAAATAAGCGAGTCTTGGTGCTATAGATGAAAAGTCGATCAGCATGGAATTCCTTTAATTTGCTATTCAATTTGTACAGCGAGAATGCGGTAAGTCGTTTGATGATTGCCTGCTTTGTAAGAGGCGTGATTAGATATACTCCCCTACTTTTTTGATAAAAAACCGTAGATGTCCAATTTTTCTATGGACAATCAAAATATACTGCATAGGGTATATCTTTATTCAATTCGTCCTAATACTATTTTCTGCTTATGTTGATTGAAGCTGACTACGAATAATCAAGCCAGCCAATTCACTTTTGGAAATTTCTCCCTTACATACTCCGGCATGCTGGTGACTTCTGCTTTGGCATAGTCATAAAAAATAAATCCTGATTTTGCCATCGCAATCAGACGCTGGTCGCTGGGGCGGGTGATGCGGAAAGTGATGTCGCCGCCATATTTATTGAAATCCATGACGCCAACTTCAAACAACAACTGATCGCGTGCGTGCGCTTCGGATTTGTAGGTGGTCGCCAGGTCGGTGATGATGGTGCCCGGGCCGACGCATTTGGTTTCGCCAATCCCAAATTCAAACATAAACCTGGCTCTTGCCTCAGAGATCATGGAAATCATCGAATCGTTGCCAAGATGGTTTGCGCTATTGATGTCGGTTACGCGTACTGTAAGCAGGGTGGAGTAGTAGTACTGGTCTTCCGGGAAATGGAGTGTCAGGCGAGCCATGGCTTTTAAGAGTTATATAAACGCCTGATTTTACCCGTTTGTGATTCGCAGGAATTATTGTGATTTCTTCAAAATCCATTGCAGGCAAGAAATAAATATCCAATGCGCTTTGGATTTTTTGTTGTTAATATTCAATGCGCTTTGATAAAAAACAGAAATTTTTAATTATTTATGTAGTATGACTACATAAAGTTGCTGGGCTTGTGGGTGATTAGCAACGGTTAAGAGTGATATTTTCATTCTTAGCGCAATATATTCGACGAAATATCAATTATTTTATTTGACATGTAATTTAGTATTAGTACAGAATCACGTTCGGGGCATCAAATTCCGGATTTTAATTAGAGCGTTTGAGCTGCCAAGATTTTGCTGTTGGAATCGTAGTTTTATAATAAAAAACCAAGGAGACGAGTAATGACTAGCTTTCAAAAAAAGCGAGGCGGGAGTGTTGCCTTCAATCGCTTCGTATTTAACGTAACCCCTATCGCTGCAGCTTGTGCATTGCTGCTATCCACATCCACTGCGGTCTATGCGCAACAAGCTGGCACCCCCGCTGCTACCAAAGCAGACGACGGTAATGTGGTTGTTGTCACCGGTATCCGTAAGGGTATTGAGGATGCGATTTCAGTAAAGAAAAATTCTAATTCCATCGTCGAAGCAATTTCTGCTGAAGACATAGGCAAGTTGCCCGATACCAGTATTGCTGAATCCATTGCCCGTTTGCCTGGCTTAGCCGCGCAACGTGTTGCAGGTCGTGCCCAGGTCATCAGCGTTCGCGGTTTATCTCCGGATTTTGCTACTACATTGCTGAATGGCCGCGAGCAAGTTAGCACCGGCGACAACCGCAGTGTTGAATTTGATCAATACCCTTCTGAATTGCTGAGCGGCGTGACTGTGTACAAAACCCCAGACGCTGGTCTAGTAGGACAGGGTTTGTCCGGTACGATCGATTTGCAAACAGTGCGTCCGCTGGATTTTTCTACTCGTACAATTTCTTTAAATGCTCGTGGCGAGAAAAATTCCATGGGATCGATTGCTAATATTAAAGATACTGGCCATCGCATCAGCGCAAGTTACATCGATCAATTTGCCGATCGTACGATTGGTATTGCCATCGGTATTGCAGATCTGGAGTCACCGGTGTTGGATAATGAGACTGGTACTTATGAGCCGTTTAGTCAAAGTTCTGTCTCTGGCGTTCCTCCTGGCACATTCGTTACTGCTGGTGTCAAATCACTGGCGAAGAGCGGTACCTTAAAGCGCACTGGCATCATCGGTGTATTGGAATATCGTCCGTCAAAAATGTGGAGAAGTACGCTGGATATATTCAGTTCTACTTTTAAACAAGTTGATACCAATAATCAATTTGAAGCCAACTTAGGTGGCTATAACGGTAGCAACAATCCACAAGGATTTAATTACAGTTCGGTCAATGTGGTTAACAATACTCTGCTCGGTGGCGTTGCAACCGGAGCATACCCACTGGTGCGCGGACAATACAATAACCGCGAAGATTCTATCCATACTGCTGGCTGGGGTAATAAATTTACTTTCGACAAATGGTCATTATTAGCAGACGTTAATTACTCTGAAGCTAAGCGTGATGAGCTGTATCTTGAAAACAATTTACAACTGAGAAATCCATCTGGCGGACCGCTCAATGACCCAGCCCTGACAGTCGGCTGGGTACCAGGCAGTTTTGCTACCTTGTCGGGTAAGTTAAATTATAGTGATCCGACTCAGCTGTATACCGGTAACTCGATTTATGGCTACGGCAGTACCTACGCACCACATCTTAAAGACGTTTTAAAGAGCTTTAAAATGGTTGCAACAATGCCGGTGCCAGCGATGCTCGACAATGTTTTTGACAATGTAGATGTGGGTGTCAATCGTAGTGATCGTACAAAAACTAAACGTCAACCAAGTGGTGCGCTGACCGCTAGCGGTAGTCCAACTATTTCTAGCGATTTGTTGTATGCCCCGGTCAATCTTGGTTTTGCTGGTAGCGGCATTGTTCCTTCCTGGAATGTACCTGGTGTCATCGCGAAATACTTTGACCCAATTACCTACAACTTGACCAATAACGGCAATACCATTTCACGTGCATGGGATGTCACTGAGAAAATCACGACCTCTTTTGTTAAGGGTAATATTGACTCTCAACTCGGTGGTGTTTCGCTCCGTGGCAATATCGGTGTACAAGTGATCAATACTGACCAGTCTTCGGCATCGCTGTATTCCGATCCTAGTGGGGCTGCTCATCCATATACCGACGGAAAAACTTATACCGACGTGCTGCCAAGTATGAATCTGGTATTTGGTTTGCCTAACCAGCAAACTTTGCGTTTTGCATTGGCAAAGCAGGTTGCACGCCCGCGTCTGGATCAGTTAAATTCTGGCTTTGATTTTAAAGTGGATGCCTCTACCCGATTGCCTAGCGGTAGCGGTGGTAATGCCAAACTAGAACCATGGCGCGCTACTGCATTAGATATTTCATATGAAAAGTATTTCGGTACTAAAGCTTACTTCGCCGCAGCCTTTTTCTATAAAGACTTGAAGAGCTATATTTATGATTACTCGCAAACTCGCGACTTCTCCCAGTTCACACCGGGAACCATAGCGATATCTAATTTTGGTCAATACAATTCTCCTTACAACGGCCAAGGTGGTTCGCTCAAAGGTCTGGAATTGTCAGCATCAGCACCGTTGAATCTGATCTCCTCAGCGCTTGATGGATTTGGCGTTACTGCTAGTACAACAATCACTGACAGCTCGATTAATATTCCTCAAGTGAACGATACTATTGGCAAAATTCAATTGCCTGGTCTATCTAAGAATGTCACTAATCTCACGCTTTACTATGAGAAAAAAGGCTTCTCAGCCCGTATCGGTCAACGTCGTCGCTCTGACTACGTTGGTGAGATCGGTAACTTTGCCGGTGATCGTCAATTGCGTTATGTCGTTGGTGATAATGTCACTGACTTCCAAATTGGTTACGCGTTTGAAGACGGTCCATACAAAGGTCTGGGCATCATGTTGCAAGTCAATAATCTGACCAATGCAGCCTATGAAACCTACGCAAATAGCAAAGATCGTCAATTAGAGTATGCAAAATACGGACGTATCATGTTGTTAGGCGCCAGCTACAAGTTTTAAGTAATACTAAAACAGTCCTCGCAGACTCCAAGCTGCGGGGACTTGTTTTTAGGACTTAGGCTAAATCGTTTCAGCAGCAATTTAATACCAACTGCGCGAATAATTTTGCATCAGTCTTAATCTCGTTATTCTGTTGGACGTTACTTAAAAAAACCAGGAACAAGCAAGCATGCAATCATCGACAAACAAGCCTAGGCTTTCGTTCTGGCAGTTGTGGAATATGAGTTTTGGTTTCTTCGGCATTCAATTCGGCTTTGCCTTACAAAACACCAATACCAGCCGGATTTTTTCTACCTTAGGTGCTAACGCGGATGATCTCGCCTTGTTCTGGCTAGCCGCACCGATCACGGGTTTGCTAGTACAGCCAGTGATAGGCTATCTCAGTGATAATACCTGGCATCCATTCTGGGGGCGTCGTCGTCCATTTTTCTTTGTCGGTGCTTTGCTAGCGTCGGTTGCGATGTTTCTGATGCCTAACTCCAGCATGTTATGGATGGCGATTGCTGTTCTGTGGATGATGGATTCTGCGATCAATATTTCGATGGAGCCGTTCCGCGCTTTTGTCGGTGACAAACTCAATCCTTCGCAGCAAACGGCCGGTTTTGCGATGCAGACTTTTTTGATCGGATGCGGCGGTGTGATTGCCTCCCTGTTGCCAAGCTTGTTGACCAATTATCTCGGCGTCAGCAATGTTCCGGTTGATGGGGCTATACCGGATACGGTGCGTTATTCCTTCTATTTTGGCGGCGCTATCTTTGCGTTGTCAGTGATGTGGACTGTATTCACGACGAAAGAAATACCGCCAACTGATTTAGAAAAATTTCGCCAGGAACGTAAAAATAACCAAGGTTTTGCAAGAGCTGTTGCAGAAATTTTGGGCGGCTTTCTCAAGATGCCAAAAACCATGGTGCAACTGGCATGGGTGCAGTTTTTTACTTGGGTCGCTTTGTTTTCTATGTGGGTCTACACCACACCATCGATTGCCGAAATCGTATTCCATAGTACCGATGCTCAATCTGCTGCTTATCAAGAGGGTGGTAACTGGGTTGGCATTATGTTTGGTGTATATGGCGGCGTATCCGCGATAGCTGCTTTTATCTTACCGATCCTGTCGCGTATGACCAGCCGTAAATTCGTTCATATGATCTGCCTGATGATAGGTGGCGTCAGTCTGGTCAGCATCTTTCTTATTAGTTCCAAACAAATGTTGTTGTTGCCTATGGTCGGCTTAGGGATTGCCTGGGCAAGCGTATTGACGATGCCTTATGCCATTCTGGCTGGCGCTTTGCCTGCTAATCGCATGGGTTATTACATGGGTTTGTTTAACTTTTTTGTCGTGATTCCGCAAATTGTAGCTGGCTTTGTATTGGGCGCGATGTTGAAGCATTTGTTCAATTATCAATCAGTCAAAGTTCTGATGCTAGGTGGCTTTTGCATGATCCTCGCAGGCATATTGACTATGTTTGTTAAAGACGTTGCAGAACAGTCGTAGTGACATTCTTTCTGAGTAGAATTGGCATGAATTTTTTTGCTATCGTATTTTCTCTGGCACTATTTTTTGTCAACGTTTTTGACAGCTTTGCCTGTGCGGCAGACATGTCAGCCACGACAAAAGAACAGTTGCCGCAAACATCGAAAAAAGCAGCATTCGTATGGAATAACGCTACTATATATTTCTTGCTAACGGATCGGTTTTATAACGCGAACCCGACTAATGATCTTGCCTATGGACGCAAAAATGATGCAGCAAAGTTACGCGGATTTGCAGGTGGTGATCTGGCAGGCATTACAGAAAAAATCAAGCAAGGCTATTTTAAAAACTTAGGCGTCAACGTCATCTGGATCACACCGCCTGTCGAGCAAATTCACAGCGCGACTGATGAAGGAACTGGCTTGTCTTACGGTTTCCACGGTTACTGGGCGCGTGACTTTACTAAGGTAGATGCTAACTGGGGTACAGAAGCCGACATGCGTCAGTTGGTTGATACCGCTCACGCTAATGGAATCCGTATACTGCTCGATGTAGTGATGAATCACACCGGCCCAGTCACCGAGGTAGATCCTCAATGGCCCAATGACTGGGTGCGTACCTCGCCAGTTTGTACTTATAAAGATGTAGTAACTACCGTCAATTGCGTATTGGTTAAAAATCTACCAGATTTTCGTACCGACAGTAATGCCAATGTGGCGTTACCACCAGCCTTAGTCGCCAAGTGGAAATCTGAAGGACGCTACGAGCAGCAAGTCAGCGAGTTGGATTCGTTTTTCAAACATACGGGCTTCCCTCTCGCACCACGCTATTACCTGATGAAATGGCATGCCGATTGGGTCAGAAAATATGGTATCGACGGTTTTCGCGCCGATACAGTCAAGCATGTAGAACCCGGTGTCTGGAAAGAGCTAAAACAAGTAGCCAGCGCCGCGTATGAGGATTGGAAACGGGACAATCCTGATAAAAAATTAGGTGACGATCCTTTTTTTATGACGGCGGAAGTGTATGGCTACTCCATCGCCAGTGGACAGCAATTCACTATGGACGGTGGTAGCCAGGTGAATTTTTATCAGAATGGTTTTGATAGTATTATCAACTTCGGCTTTAAGACTGATGCTAAGAAAAATATCGACGTCTTGTTCAGCGAGTATTCAGAAAAACTCAATATGCCGGATAGTCCTTTACACGGATATTCCGTCCTCAACTACATCAGTTCGCATGACGATTTAAGTCCGTTTGACCGGGAACGCAACGATCCGTTTGATGCGGGTACCCGACTATTACTGAGTCCCGGTGCCGCACAAATTTATTACGGTGACGAAACTGCCCGCTCTTTATCAGTCGCTGGTGCGCAAGGGGATGCCAGTTTGCGATCCATGATGAACTGGGATGAGCTGGCGCAAAAAAAATCGAGATTTCATTACAACATCGCAGATGTATATCAGCATTGGAGCAAGCTGGGATTGTTCCGCCAAGCGCATGTCGCAGTGGGCGCTGGCGTCCATCAAAAAATATCAGATAGACCGTATATTTTTAAACGGATTTATCAGCATGATGGCATCAACGACAAAGTGGTAGTAGCGCTCGATTTACCGATTGGTGAGAGTGTTGCAATTCCCGTTACGGGCGTTTTTCTTGATGGGGAAAAGTTGAAAGACTATTACTCAGGACATAGTGCCATCGTCGTTAATGGCATGGTGAAGTTTGATAGCAAGAATAATATGGTGCTGATTGGTAAGGATGAACATCCGCCTGCTAGATCGGATGGAAATTAAGATGAAAAATCAACTAAAACGCCCAATCATTGGCAACACTGTATTCTGCATAGTAGCCGCCTTAGTTGTTCTAGCGATACAACTGACACAGCCAGCTTTTGCTCAAAACAGGGGAAGAGTACTTGAGGCCGTTGCTGATAAGGGTAGTTACTTAGAACTGACGACCAACGATGGTCTTTATCAGATCAAGCCTTATTCTGACAAGATTATAGAAACCACGTTTATCCCCAAAGGACAAAGTTTTATCTCCGGGTCACATGCAGTTGTGTTGTCACCCGCCATGCTTAAAACTAGTATTAGCAATACAGACGTTGCTGTCGATTATGCTGTCGGCTCCGGTGTTGGCTCCAGTCTGACCGGTATGGTGGTACACATCACCAAATCGCCTTTTCAAATCAGTTACGCCTACAAAGGCAAGCAACTGATTTCTGAAAAAAATGGTTACAGCAAACAAGATACCTCTGAAGTACTCGACTTTAATCTGGATGCAACGGAAGCGCTGTACGGTGCAGGTGCGCGTGCATTAGGGATGAACCGCCGTGGCAATCGTCTGCCGCTCTATAACAAGGCGCATTACGGTTATGAGGATCGTTCTAACCAGATGAATTTTTCTATTCCTCTGGTATTTTCGTCTAAACGATATGGTATTCATTTTGATAATGCGCCGATTGGCTATCTAGATCTGGATAGTAAAAAAGAGAATGTACTCGCTTATGAAACCATCAGCGGCAGAAAAACATATCAGATTATTGCTGGCGATAGCTGGGACGATATTATTGGTAGCTACACTAGTTTGACGGGCAAGCAACCGTTGCCGCCACGCTGGGCTTTCGGCAACTTCGCTAGTCGCTTCGGTTACCACAGCGAAGCAGAAGCACGCAAAATCGTAGATCAATTTTCGGCTGAAAAAATTCCACTGGATGCGATCATTTTTGATTTGTACTGGTTTGGTAAAGACATCAAAGGCACCATGGGAAATCTCGAATTTGATAGAGATAACTTCCCTCATCCTAAGGCGATGATTGCTGACTTTGCTAAAAAAGGCATAAAAACGATACTGATTACGGAACCGTTTATCTTAACTAGCTCTAGCAAGTGGGATGAGGCGGTAGAAAAGAAAATTCTGGCAACGGATAAAAATGGTGCGCCATTTGTCTATGATTTTTATTTTGGACATACAGGGTTAATCGACATTTTTGATCCTAAAGCAAAGGACTGGTTTTGGTCGATTTATAAAAATTTAAAAAAGGACGGCGTTGCGGGTTGGTGGGGGGATTTAGGTGAGCCCGAAGTGCATCCATCTGACCTGCAACATAAGACGGGCTCGGCAGATCAGCTACATAATATTTATGGACACGATTGGGCTAGGTTGATCGCAGAGGGATATCAAAAAGAATTTCCGGAAGAGCGTCCCTTTATTTTGATGCGTTCTGGCTACTCCGGCTCGCAACGGTTTGGCATGATCCCCTGGTCGGGTGACGTGAACCGGACTTGGGGCGGCTTGCAGAGTCAGCCGGAGATTGCGCTGCAAATGGGGATGCAAGGTTTGGCATATATGCATTCAGACTTGGGCGGATTCGCGGGTGCCAATTTAGATGATGAGCTGTACACGCGCTGGTTGCAGTACGGCGTATTCCAGCCGATTTTTCGTCCACACGCCCAAGAAGAAGTCGCCGCAGAACCGGTTTTAAGAAGCACATCCGCTAAGGCTCTAGCAAAGGCGGCGATCGAACTACGTTATCGTATGCTGCCGTATAACTACACGCTAGCGTTTGAAAATAATCAGAGTGGCCTGCCGCTGATGCGACCCATGTTGTATGAAGAGCCGGACAATCCGGAGATGCGCGGCGTATCTGATCGTTATTTATGGGGGCATGATTTTTTTGTGTCGCCCGTACTCAAAGCCGCTGTCAAAGAGCAGACGATTCGTTTTCCTGCGACCAATCACTGGTTTGATTTTTATACTGATCAAAAATATGTCGCTGGTAGTACTGGATCAGTTGCGATTGTGCCTGAGCACATCCCCGTATTTGTCAGAGCAGGTGCCTTTATCCCTATGGCAAAGTTGGTTCAAACCACCATAGATTATTCGACTAAAGAAGTTGATCTGCATTATTACTACGATTCATCTGTACCGCATAGTCGCGGTCAATTGTATGACGATGATGGTTTGACATCCGCCGCTTTCGAGAAAGGTCGATATCAACTTTTACAGTTTTCTGGCGATACCGCTGTAGACAATAATCACCAAAAAATCACGGTACAGCTGAAGACGGAAACGGGTTTCAATTATCAGACTGTTGACAGAAAAATTGAATTGATCATGCATAACATTGCTGCTGCGCCGAACTGGGTCAAGATAAAAAACCGACCTTCGCCATTTAAATGGAATCCGGTAAAAAAACAATTATCAGTCTTGGTCAACATACCAGCAAGAACAGAGCAGACCGTCGTAGTGCAGATCAATTGAAATAAAAAGCCGTCAGCTAAATCATCAGCTAATTTGGCACAGAAATTGGCAAATAAGTAAGCGAATAAGTAAGCTTTAGTAAGTTTAAAAGTAGTCTCATTTTTGAAGTAACCGACACCAATGAATCTTAAAAGCCTCGCTAAAAATCTGGGTATTTCCGAAACTACGGTGAGCCGCGCTCTGAACGGCTACCCAGAGGTTAGCGAGAAGACCCGACAGCGTGTGATGGCGGCAGCTAATGCGGCGGGATATCGTCCTAATCCGATGGCTCGCAGTCTTGCGGTCGGTCGTACTAATGTGGTGGGGATGATTCATCCTTTGTTACCGAACGATTTAGGCGATCCGATGTTTATGTCTATCGTCGATGGGATGTCCTCTGCATTGGAGTCCAGACAGATGGATTTGATCATCGCGCCGGTCTCGCCAGCCAATGAGTTGCGGGCTTATCAGCGCATGGTACAGGAGCGACGGGTAGACGGTTTGATTGTTTCCCGTACCCGTTTATACGACGAGCGGATTGCTTATTTAACCGGACACGGCTTACCCTTCGTGGCACATGGACGCACACAAGTCAATGAGCCACATGCTTGGTTTGACTATGACAATGAGTCTGGTATGCAGACTGCTGTTCAGTATTTGCTCTCACATGGACATCAACGTGTCGGTCTGATCAGTGCACCCTTAGAAATGAACTTTGCACGTCAACGTTACAACAGCTTTATCGAGTCGATGCAAAAAGCGGGTTTGCAACCTAATCCCGCGCATCTGGTCGGCGATAGCAATGACAGGCGGAGAGGGTATCAGGCGATGCAACAAATACTTGCCAGCCCGTTACCACCAACCGCTGTCATCGTCGATAACCAGATGTCGGGAGTTGGCGCGGTACGGGCGTTGTTGGATGCGGGTATACAGATTGGTGCCGATATATCGATTATCGTCTGGAGCAAAATGGAAGATTCCCTGGCGGGCTATAACGTCACCACAATAGATCAGCCAAATCCGGATCAGGCGGGGAGTCGTATGGTGGAGATGTTGATGTCTTTGTTAGACGGAACACCTCCTGAAGAATTGCAAGTGCTGTGGCAGCCGATACTGTTACCCGGCGATACGGTAAGGGATTGCCGCCATAGTTAAGTCGCTGTTGATCGAAAGGCAGATTTTTATCAAGGTATCAGAAGATTCTTTGAATAGCACAGCGTTCCCTGTTTTATGAATGATTTAAAAAATGACTGCAACAACTAAGTCCTATATGTCGAAAGTAGTGAATTCCGCAACGAATACCGAATGGTGGCGCGAGGCGATCATTTATCAGGTGTATCCACGTAGTTTTTTGGATACGAATGGTGATGGCGTCGGTGACTTACCCGGTATTACTTCTAAGCTGGACTACATTGCGAGTCTCGGTGTCGATATCGTTTGGATTTCGCCTTTCTTTACTTCACCAATGAAAGACTTTGGCTACGATGTTGCAGACTATTGCGATGTCGATCCCTTGTTTGGAACTCTGGCTGATTTCGACCGATTAGTACAACGTGCGCACGCGCTCGGTCTGAAGATTATGATTGATCAGGTGCTGTCACACACCGCAGAAAATCACCCGTGGTTCACTGAAAGTCGCAAGAACCGTACTAATCCAAAAGAGGATTGGTATGTCTGGGCAGATCCACAGGCTGATGGTACTCCGCCGAATAACTGGCTCTCGATTTTCGGTGGCTCTGCATGGCAGTGGGATACGCGTCGTCTGCAATACTATCTGCATAATTTTTTGACCAGTCAGCCGGATATGAATTTCCACCAGCCTGCGGTGCAACAAGCCCATCTGGACAATATGCGCTTTTGGCTGGAGCGCGGTGTTGATGGTTTTCGCATGGACGCTTGCATTTTTCATTTTCATGATCAGCAATTGCGCAGCAATCCACCTGCTGCGAAGCAAAATACGATTAGTGTCGCGGCCTCCAATCCGTATGGCATGCAGGCGCATATTTACGACAATACGCAGCCAGAAAATCTTGCCTTCTTTCAAAAAGTCCGTACTTTATTAAATGAGTATGGTGCCATCTCGATTGGTGAGATTGGTTCTGATGACGCGTTGGGTGTAATGGCGGCCTATACCGCCGACAACGACAAATTACAGATGGCATACAGCTTTAATTTACTGACTACAGAAAAATCTGCACGTTATATCCGCTCTCAGGTAGAAGAATTTGAAGCACGCGTGGTTGGCGGTGGTGCGTCGTGGTCGGTCGGTAATCATGATGTTGCACGTGTCATGACGCGCTGGGGTGGCGCGCAAGCAACGCCCGCTTTTGCCAAAGTTGTCCTCGCCATGCAACTAGCCTTAAAAGGTACGCCATGTCTTTACCAAGGTGATGAGCTGGCATTGACAGAGGCCGATGTTCCCTTTGAGTCATTACGCGATCCGGTAGGGATTACCTTCTGGCCAGAAGCCAAAGGTCGTGACGGCTGCCGCACGCCTATGCCTTGGAACAAAGCCGAGGCACACGCGGGTTTTACGACGGGCACTCCGTGGTTACCCGTGCCAGCAGAACATCTGGCTGTTGCTGCGTCTGTACAGGAATCTGACCCCGCTTCGGCTTTGAACTTTACCCGTAACATTATTCGCTGGCGAAAACAGCTCCCGCAACTGACCCGCGGCGAGATTACATTTTTTGATGCGCCTGAACCTGTATTGGCCTTGAGCCGGACATTGCCTGATTCCCCTCAGATATTGGCTGTGTTTAATTTGGGAGGGGATGCGGTTGAATTTACTTTGCCAGTCGCCGCCAATTTTGATGCATTGACAGGGCATGGATTGCCGGGCGATGTCGCTGGAAGCTTAGTTAGTTTACCTGCCTACGGCGCTTGGTTTGGTATTGCCAGAACTTAGCAGAGGATAAAAACTCTCTCTCGCCATCGGACGAGGGAGTTGGCAGATCATTTCTTTCATCCTTATTTTAATTTATATACTGGGATGCAGTATTTTAAATTGTCCATATAAAGTATGGACATTAATGCATAAAAGTGCTAATACTCCCCTTATTTTAATTAATTTAGCCATAATCATGCACCTCAAAAATGAAAAAAAATCAAATGATGTTGGACGCTTTGCGCAGACTTGTGTAGCTGCTTGCTTATGCACCTGTCTGATTTTTTTTAGTAGCTTTGGTGTGATTCAAGACGCCACTGCCAGCGTAAATCTAGCCGCACCATCTCAAAGAATAAATCCCACATTAGACGACTGCAATAGCCAGCAGTTTCAGACGGTTTTACGTCCTGCTAGCATTGACGCCAGTGCTGCCACAAACGAGGCGCGTGCGGTCTGGTTGAATCGTCAGTTGATAGCTTGGCCGGGAGTTAACTCTACTTCTGGTCATTTCAAACTGGTCTATTCTGCTACAGCGCAATTGGCGGCGAGCATTGGCGCAAAAGTGACGGGCGCGGATGGTGCGCTCAGTTTGTCAGTCGCTGATGCCGCTTTGCCGGAGCCTCTTGCTACCCGCTTTAAATACCTTGCTGAGGGAGTGGTGTTGGGAGTCAAAGCAGATGATCTTGGCAAAATCGCGGCTTTGCAGAGACAGCAAGTATTTCTGGTACAAGAGAATGTCGATGGTATCGTGCTGGCCGCAAGCTCGCTGCAATTGGCAGGGGTCTTAGATGATCTGTATGCACCGGCAAGCGAGCTGACTTCGCTTGGTGTGAGCTTGACTAAAAGTACCAGTCGCATGAGGACTCAAGCGAAGACCCAAGCAAAGACTCAAACGAGATTTTCTTTGTGGGCGCCGACTGCACAGCGGGTATGGGTTTGTACTTACGATAGTGGCGCGGGTGCGGCACATCGCTTAGACGCCATGCAAGCAGATGTAAAAACGGGTGCGTGGAATGCAAGGATACCGACCAATCTCTCCGGACAGTATTACCGCTATCTTGTGGATGTGATCGTTCCTCATGTTGGCTTGGTGCGGAATCGTGTGACCGATCCTTATTCCATTAGTTTGACTACCGATTCCAAGCGCAGCTATATCGCTGATCTCGCGTCGCCGCAATTACAGCCAGACGGTTGGACAATCCAGGCGATCAGTAAAAAAGTGTCGGCGCAGACTGATATGGTGGTGTATGAATTACATGTGCGTGACTTCTCCATCAACGATGCCTCAGTCAGCAAACAATATCGTGGTAAGTACATGGCGTTTACTGAGGCTAATTCCAATGGTATGCGTCACTTAAAAGCGTTGGCGCAAGCGGGGCTGACCGATATTCATTTGCTGCCAGTTTTTGATTTTGGTAGTGTCCCTGAAAAGAATTGTGTCACCCCGAAGATTAAATTTAATGCGACTGATCCTGCCAGTGAGATACCTCAAGCCGAAGTCACGGCGCATGCAGCCGAGGATTGTTTTAACTGGGGTTATGACCCGACGCATTACGGTGCACCGGAGGGCAGTTATGCGACAGACGCAGCTGATGGCGCTGTGCGTATTCTTGAATTGCGCAAGATGGTTCTGGCCTTGCACCAAGCGGGTTTACGCGTCGGTATGGACGTGGTCTATAACCATACTTATGCATCCGGGCAAAAAGAAAAGTCTGTGTTGGACAGAATTGTTCCGGGTTATTACCACCGCTTAAACGAGCGTGGTGCAGTGGAGCAATCAACCTGTTGTGATAATGCTGCGACTGAAAACAGGATGATGGGCAAGCTCATGGTTGATACCGTAGTGCAGTGGGCAAATGCGTATAAGATCGACTCATTCCGGTTTGATTTGATGGCACATCAACCGCGTGCAGTCATGGAACAACTCAAAGCAAAACTACTCGCCAGCGTGGGGCATGACGTACAACTGATAGGCGAGGGTTGGAATTTTGGTGAGGTTGCGAACGGTGCCCGCTTTATACAGGCGTCGCAACTGTCATTAAATGGTTCGGGTATCGCCACATTTAGTGATCGCGCCCGTGATGCAATTCGCGGCGGCGGATCGTCCGAATCGGGTGATAATCTAATTCGTAAACAAGGTTATATCAATGGTTTATTTGTTGATCCTAATGCGCTCAATTCTGCACCCAATTCTGAACCTGAACATCGTGTCACTGCGACAGATTTAATGGAGGCGGCGGACATGGTGCGGGTCGGACTAGCGGGGTCAATTCGTGACTATACGATGCTGACGCGACGTGATACGACTTTGCATCTGGAGCAGATTCCTTATGGCGATCAGCCAGCCGGATATGTCAGTCAGCCTAGTGAAGTCGTGAATTATATTGAGAACCATGATAACCAGACTCTGTTTGATATCAACGTCTATAAATTACCGCTCACTACCAGTAAAGACGACAGAGTGCGGGTACAGATGTTGGGCGCGGCAATCAACGCATTTAGTCAAGGCATCGCTTACTTCCATGCCGGGATTGATACGCTGCGATCTAAATCGATGGATAAAAATAGCTTTGAATCGGGCGACTGGTTTAACCGCCTGGACTGGACTTATACCGATAATTATTTTGGTACTGGTCTGCCACCTAAACCCGATAATGCGGTCGATTATTCATTGATCCGTCCTCTACTCTCAAATATTGCGATCAAACCTGATCCAAAGAATATTGCGATGGCGCGCGATATGTTCCGTGATTTGCTACGGATACGTGCCAGCTCTTCTTTATTCCGGTTGCGGACAGCGGCAGACATCCGGCAGCGCCTGCATTTTTATAATACCGGATCAGGACAAAATCCTGTGGTGATTGCGGCGCATATCGATGGTGTTGGTTATCCTGATTCAGGATTTAAATCGCTGATGTATTTCATTAACGTCAGCAAGGAATCACAACCACTGGTGATCGCGGAGCAGGCCGGCAAGACATATCAATTACATCCGGTGCAGAGCAACAAGTCAGCAGCCGATCCGCGCCCGGCGGCGTCTGCCAAATATGTTGCGGCATCAGGAGAATTTACCATCCCGGCGCGGACTGCGGTGGTGTTTGTGGAGGTACTTTGATTTCCTACAGTGCATCACTCAATATGCTGCTCAATCGCCATGGCAGCGCCGCTCAATGCTGCTAGCGTATCAATAATTAATACGGTAGGAATACCTTCGAGATAGCTGCGCAAACGACCTTTTGCTTCAAAGCGCTCACGAAAATCCGAGGTAAAGAAATAATCACCCAGGCGCGGTACGATGCCGCCGCCGATATACACGCCGCCGCGTGCGCCGAGTATCAAGGCCACGTTACCGGCGAAACCGCCCAACATGGCGCAGAACACGGCTAAGGTTTTGCTGCAAACAATATCGCCGCCAGACAGTCCATGTTCTACGATCGCTTCAGAAGTAGTATGTGCTGATTCAATCTGCATCACTTTGCCAACCGCACTATGCAATACAGGTAAGCCTATGCCCGACAATAAGCGTTCTGCTGAGACATGCGGATACTGTTGGCGGACATGGTGCAATACCGCGCTTTCAAATTCATCGACCGCTGCTAATGTGACGTGGCCGCCTTCGCCAGGGATGGCAACCCAACCGCTTTTCGTCTCCACGACACTGGCCACACCCAAACCCGTACCCGGCCCGATCACCGCCAATGTGCCATGTTGGGTAGGTAGCGCTCCGTTAGTTTTTAATTGAGAAGGTTTCAGTCGCGGCAAGGACAGCGCCAGAGCTTCAAAGTCATTCAGCACCAGAAAGCTATCTAGTTGCAATGCTGCTTTAACAGCTGCTTGAGAAAAACTCCAGTGACTATTGGTGAACGCAACTCTGTCGCTCGCTACCGCAGTAGCGACGGCAAATGCAGCACAGCGTGGTGGCTGATAATCCTCATCCAGCTTATTGGCGATCAAACTCAAATACGCTTTGGTTGCTGCGATAGGATCGACATAATCTTTAACGGGCAGGGTGTGCACATGCTCAACCCCGGCATTTTTGTCAGCTATCCAGCCAAAACGCGCATTGCTGCCACCGATGTCCGCGACCAGCCAAGGGAAATGATTATCAGAGAGTTTATTGTTTGAAGTTGAAGTCATCACACTAGAGAAAAAGAGGTCACAAAAAGCTGAATGTTGGCGTAATGTAGCAAAACTACAAAAAAATCGCAAGAAGTTGAAAGAAAAGTTTTAAACTAAGCAGCTCGTTATGCATTTGTTATGCTTTAATGAAATTTTAGCTAGTTTGTCAAAATAGGTATTACTGCAAAAAAACGATTGTAGAGTGAAGCGATGGTCAGTTATGAAAACTGCTTGCATTTTATATTTGTAGCTTAGCTACAGATATCGTTCGATTTTGTTGCTTTTCAGTATTTTTATCGTCAAATATCGCTACTACACGCCAACAACTATCGTTTGCAAGCGCACCGGACTACAATAATAAGATTAGATTCAGAATCACTAGTGCTTGCCTCAATTTAGGTTAGGCGGGCTCACAATAAATAATAAAGAGATCTCATGCAGCCATTCGTGCAAGCTTTCGATAGTCCACGCTTAATCGCCGATATTGGCGGAACCTATGCCCGTTTTGCGCTGGAGATGGCAAAGGGCGATTTTCAATACATCAACTCTTTGCGCTGCGCTGATTACCCTGATTTTCAGGCAACCGTATCAGCGTATCTTGCAACTGTTGTGGCAACGAATCCGGCTATTCATGTAGAACATGCTGCCGTAGCGATTGCCAATCCGGTGGATGGCGATCAAGTCAGTATGACCAATTATCACTGGCAATTTTCGATTGAAGAAATGCGCTTGAGATTGGGTTTAGACACACTGGTCATTGTGAATGACTTTACCGCTCTGGCAATGGCATTGCCCCGACTGGATGCAAGTGATGTGCGTCAGATTGGCGATGGCGAGCCAGTGCAGAAAAGTGTGATCGGTTTGCTAGGGCCAGGCAGTGGCTTGGGCGTATCTGGTTTGATTCCGTCCGGAGATGGTTGGATTTCGCTCGGGTCTGAAGGCGGACACACCAGTTTTGCGCCGCGAGATGAGCGTGAAATTGCCGTGCTGCGCTATGTCTGGAAGCAGTACGAACATGTGTCTTTCGAGCGCCTGGTGTCAGGTCCTGGATTGGAACTAATTTATCGTGCGTTGGCCGATCTGGCAGGCGTTGCGCCGCTGGCGCTGGCGGCACCTGATATTACGCAACGTGCGTTGGATAAAACCGATGCGGTTTGCATGGATACGCTAGATGTATTTTGCGCTCTGCTTGGTACGGCGGCGGCCAACTTGGCCGTGACGTTAGGCGCATTTGGCGGCATCTATATCGGCGGGGGGATAGTGCCGCGACTGGGAAGTTATTTTGATGCGTCACGTTTTCGTTCCCGCTTCGAAGAAAAAGGGCGATTCAGTCGCTATGTCGGATCGATTCCCACTTATGTCATCACGGCTGAGCAGGCGACGTTTATCGGTGCCTCCGCCATTTTAGATGCGCAATTACGCACGTTGAAAGCAGACCCCGGTTCTGCCATTTTGGGTCAAATCCGTCGTGCGCGGGATGAGTTGTCGCCTGCAGAACTACGCGTTGCAGAGCATGTATTAGCGCATCCACGTTCAGTCCTGAATGATCCGATTGCAGAAATTGCCCGTGCTGCCGATGTCAGTCAGCCGACGGTGATCCGGTTTTGTCGCTCGCTGGGGTGCGAGGGTTTATCTGATTTTAAGTTACGCCTTGCCTCCGGTTTGACCGGTACCGTGCCAGTCACGCATGTGCAGGTGACCAATGATGATTCCGCCTTGGAGTTGGGTGCCAAAGTACTGGGTAATACCGCGTCCGCCATTTTGCAAGTGCGTAGCCAGTTGAATCGCGACATGATAGACCGCGCGATTGAAATGATCGTCCATGCAAATCGGGTCGAGTTTTATGCGATTGGTCATTACGGTGTGGTGGCGCAAGATGCGCAGTTTAAATTTCTGCGCTTAGGGATTCCCTGTGTTGCCCAGACCGATTCGCGCTTGCAATTGCTGGCGGCCAGCGTGCTCAAGGCGGGCGATGTCGTCGTTATCAGCAGCAGCAGCGGACGTTTGCCGGAGTTATTAGAGGTCGCAGAAAAAGCGCATGAGCGCGGTGCGACCGTGATTGCCATTGCAGCCAGCCAATCGCCGCTGGTGCGCAAAGCAGATGTCGCTTTGATTGTTGATCATGTTGAAGACGTCTCTACGCATTTGCCGATGGTCAGCCGGATTTTGCATTTGCTGGTGATTGATATGCTGGCAGTCGGCGTTGCGATGCGCCGCAATCCGGACGGCGGCAGCTTGCTAGGTGGAGAAGCCAATGAACGACTGGACGAAACCAGTTCTGTCCTGGTGAAGAAAGCGATTTCGCCACGCGGGGGGCGTGGTGATGCCATCGGTAGTAAAGCAAGTGCTAGTGCATCACCATTAGCCAGACTAACGTCGCACAGCCGCTAATCCACCTTTCTCTGAAATGACCAATCGCTATCATTCACTGCGACGGTCATGGCTATATTCATCGCTACATTTGCCGCTGCAATAGCGACGGTGAATTCCATCTTTAATAAATAATACTCCCTGCAGGTATATCTTAGTTGTCCAGATAATCATTGGGCAACAAGGCATATTTCTAAAAAATTAGGGGGAGTATATTGATTAGCTAGTGCTGTTTTGGTCAAACTTAGTACCAAAACCATTGACGTATTTGATTAGTCTGCGGCTACGTTTGTTTGATAAATCTGGCTTAAACACGCTTATTCTTTGACTTCTTGTTAATATACTTGCTGTATTTCTTGAGCAGTGTCCGGCTTTCTCGCCGTGCTCATTTTGACTAATCTTGATCCAACTTCCATCGAGGTTTTACCATGCGTCGTCTTGCTTCCCGTCGTCTTGTTTTTCGTGGTCTTGTTTCCCGTTGTTTTGCTCCGATGTACTACCGTGCTGCGGCCGTATCGCTCTCTGCGTTTGTATTGATGCCCGTTTCTTTTGCAACCACCCCGGCACCGGCAGCGCCGCCCTCCGTATCCTTAACACCTTCGACTATGCAAACTACGACACCACCAGTTGCTGCGCAACGTCCGTATCAGGTTGAGTCACCAAACGGCTCGCGTAATGACCCCTATTATTGGATACGCGACGATAAGCGGGAGTCGCCAGATGTGCTGGCGTATCTCGCCGCAGAAAATGCTTACTTCACCAGCCAGTCAGCGGCATATCAAGGCTTAACTGAAAAGTTGTACCAAGAGATCGTTGGCCGCATCAAACAAGATGACAGTACCGTGCCGTTTAAAAAAGGACATTATCAGTACTACACGCGCTTTGCCAAAGGTGGCGAATATCCGATTTTTGCGCGCAAACCAGCCTCTGGCGGTGCCGAGCAGATCATGATTGACGGCAATCTGGAGGCAGAGAAAAAGAGTTACTTCGATATCGGCCAGCGGGCCGTCAGCAGCAACGAGCAACTATTGGCGTATCTGGAAGATGACAGTGGTCGCCGTCAGTACACTTTAAAATTTATCGATCTGAAAACCGGTAAAAAGCTCCCGGATCAAATCACCGGCCTCGCTCCGCAAGTCGCCTGGGCGGCGGATAATAAGACCGTGTTTTATATCGAAAATGATCCGGTCACACTGTTGACCACAAGGGTTAAAAAACATGTGATCGGTACTGATGTCAGCAAAGATGTGGTGGTCTATACCGAAGAAGATCACAGCTATTACATGGGCATAGGCAGTACCGGCGATGATCGTTATATTGCGATAGAACTGCGCAGTACCGAGACCACTGAAACCCGGATTGTCGATGCAAAAAATCCAGATGCAGCACCTGTCGTCATGGCTGCACGTACCACTGGCGTTAAATATAATGCAGACCATATCAATGGTCGCTGGATTATTTCTACCGACTGGCAAGCACCTAATTATCGTCTGATGTCGGTGGTCGATGATCAAATCGGTGATCGCAGTAAATGGCAAGAACTGGTGCCACATAACAAGGCGGTATTTATCCAGAATTTTGCCCTGTTTAAAAACTATATTGCCATCAATGAACGTTCGGAAGGTTTATTGCGTATCCGCATCATGCCTTGGGGCGCATCAGGTAAATCAACTTTTATCAAGTCAGATGAGCCTGCGTATGCCGAGAGTTTTGGCATCAATGCAGAACAAAATACGGACGAGCTGCGCTACAGTTATAGCTCGCTGACGACACCTGCCAGTGTCTATGCAGTGAATATGAAAACCGGTGTACGCAAACTCTTGAAAGAGCAGCCAGTTCTTGGTGGATTCAAAAAATCAGACTACGTCACTGAGCGCGTTTGGGCAACTGCAAAAGACGGTACGTCTATTCCGGTCTCATTGGTCTACCGCAAAGGGTTTAAAAAAGACGGCACTGCGCCTTTGTACCAATATGCCTATGGCTCTTATGGCGCATCTACTGATCCCGTATTTCGCCCGGGTGTAATTTCTTTGTTGGATCGTGGATTTGTCTACGCGATTGCGCATATCCGTGGTGGTCAGGAGATGGGGCGCGACTGGTATGAGAACGGTAAGCTACTCAAAAAGAAAAACACGTTTACGGATTTTATTGACGTAACCGATTATTTAGTCGCTCAGCACTACGCCGCAAAAGATAAAGTGTTTGCGATGGGAGGCAGTGCCGGTGGCTTGCTAATGGGAGCGGTGGCGAATCTGGCGGGTGAGAAATATGCCGGAATGATTGCGCATGTGCCGTTTGTCGATGTGGTCACGACGATGCTGGACGAAAGTATTCCACTCACCACCAACGAGTTTGATGAGTGGGGCAATCCTAAGCAAAAGACCTCATACGATTACATGCTGTCTTACTCACCTTACGACAACATAGCGCATAAAAATTATCCGCCTTTATTGGTCACTACGGGTCTGTACGACTCGCAAGTGCAATATTACGAGCCGACTAAATGGGTAGCGAAATTACGTGCAGCAAAAACCGATCAAAACCCGCTGCTATTCAAAGTCAATATGGAAGCAGGGCACGGCGGAAAATCAGGCCGCTTTGTGCGCCAGCATGAGACTGCAGAAGAGTACGGATTTGTCTTACATCAGTTAGGCATCTCTCAATGATCGAGTAACTGATCTGCCAGATGGAGTAGGTCTGTGGCATGAAAGGTATTTTCCGCAACCGGCGAAATATCATTGGATTGCTTAGCACCGTACTCCATCGGTCTTTCTATAAACGCGGTCTGCAATCCAGAGGCACGCGCCGCCGCCAGATCACTCTGGTGTGCGGCGACGAGCATCACTTGCGCGGGTGCCACGTCAAACAATTCTGCCACGCCCAGATAGGTTGCCGGATCTGGTTTGTATTTCTTAAAAATTTCTGCCGACAAAATACAATCCCAAGGCAAGCCGCCATGCTTCGCCATATTGGTCAGCAAGTTCACATTGCCATTGGATAAAGTACAAATCGTATAGCGCGATTTCAACTGACTCAGAGCTGTAACGCTCTCTGGCCACGGGTCTAATTTGTGCCAGATTTTGTTCAGGTCTTGCCGTTGTGATTCATCTAAATGACCAAGCCCAAACTGCGGCAAGATATCGTCCAGAATCAAACGGTGCAGAGCATCAATTTTCATCCACGGCAAGCTACCTGACATCACCTTTTGCATCGCCGGAACATAGCCAGACCGCCAGGCTAAGGCAAAGCGATCACCATCAACTTGCGGTGCGATCCGCTGCATTTCTTTGACGATGCTGCCATGCCAATCGACCACCGTGCCGAATATGTCGAATGCGAGTACCCTAATGTTCTTGTGCATTGATTGCATGTATGTGTCTCCTATTGATAGGTAATTTGTTTTACAGGCAATTTATCACAATGGAGATGAACTTATCGTCAACCTATCTTAACTCCCACATAAGCCGGATTGTTGAATGAAAAATCAACAGGAAAATAGTACGATGACCGCCACTCATTTAAACGCCAACGAGAATATTGTTGAGGCGTCTAAAAAAATGACGCAGCCGGTTCGTCGTCTGAGCCCAAAAAAATTATTACTCAGTAAATGGACTGCGGTATCGCCACGTAATAAAGAAAAGCATTTCATGGTGACCAAATTAGTTTTGTCTGATGATTTGGATCATTCCGGTTTGTCCAATGCGCCGGTAGAATTGATTGAGCTAGAGGCGGTTTACTCCAAGAATGTCATCAGACTGGCCTGGCGAGAACTCACCGACAGTAGTTTATGGCATCAAGGGTGGAAATAATTTTTTAGAGGCCAGAGCATAAAAAGTGATCAAAAAATCAGCAGTCTTTCAGTTTTATTGCGGCTTCGTTGCGGCTGAATTGCAGCTGAATTACTGCTCAATTGCCGCGTGATTTCAGCATCACTTAATAGCGTTTCGGTATTAATGCGCGATACAGCGAAATAACATCATGTTTATAAGTAGTAATGCGTAGTTGACAGATTTATGCATGCAAATTTTTCACCAACTCTTTAATTTCTTTTCACTTTGGATTAAATTTCTCTATGCCAAAATCTTTTTGCTAAAAATTGTTCACTTAAACTAGCTTTGTCTATGATCACGGTAGTTGTATCGCTTTGAATTAGTTTAAATTTAGTCCAAACCTGATGCATTTTTTTCAGATCGCTGATCGTGGATAACATGGTTTACATTGCTCGCAAGTGGTTTTTTTTGCAGTAAATAGTTTTTTTAGTTTGGCTTTTCTGCTGTAAATTAGAAGTACTAAAATAAGTACTAGATGGACCAAAGTAAGTGCTGATCACAGCACTAAAACAATATAAACGGAGGACGACATGTCATACAAATTCAAGAAAATCATCACAATTGCTGTTGCGGCAGCCCTTACAAGTTTGTCATTATCAGCAATCGCTGCTGACCCAATCAAAATCGGTGTATCCGGTCCCTTCACCGGTGGTTCTGCACCGATGGGCGTGTCTATGCGTGATGGCGTCAAACTCGCCGTGGCTGAGATCAATGCCAGCGGCGGTGTGTTGGGTCGTCAATTTCAGATCGTAGAACGTGATGATGAAGCTAAAAATGAGCGCGGTGTGCAAGTCGCGCAAGAATTGATTAATAAAGAAAAAGTTGTTTCCACAGTCGGCTTTGCGAATACTGGCGTCGCCCTTGCTGCACAACGCTTCTACCAAGAAGCCAAAATACCGGTCATGAATAATGTGGCAACGGGTAGTGTGGTGACCAAGCAGTTTGCTGATCAGCCAGAAAACTATATCTTCCGTAATGCGGCTTACGATACGATCCAGTCTGCCATGATCGTTGACGAGGCGGTCACTAAGCGCAAGCTGACCAAACTGGCAATTCTGGCTGATTCTACTAACTACGGTCAGTTAGGTCGTGAGGACTTGGAAAAAACTCTGGACAAAAAGGGCCTGAAGCCAGTTGCAGTTGAAAAGTTCAACATCAAAGATGTGGACATGACAGCACAGTTGTTAAAAGCCAAGCAAGCCGGCGCACAAGCGATTTTGACTTACGGTATTGGTCCAGAGCTGGCACAAATTGCTAATGGTATGGAAAAGCTGAACTGGAAAGTACCAATGATCGGTAGCTGGACACTGTCTATGGGTAATTTCATCGACAATGCGGGTAAAAATGGTGAAGGCGTCATGATGCCGCAAACCTTTATTCAGCAGCCAAATACACCAAAACGTAAAGCATTTATCGATGCCTATGTCAAAGCCTACAACCCGCCAGGTGGTCGTATTCCATCTCCTGTATCCGCAGCACAGGGCTACGATTCCATTTACTTGTTAGCTGCCGCGATCAAGCAAGCTGGTACGACGGATGGTTCCAAAGTACGTGAGGCTTTAGAAAATCTGCAAGTTAAAGTCGATGGTCTGGTCACGACTTACGACAAGCCATTTACCAAAACTGATCACGAAGCCATCAAGGCGGGTATGCCAGTCATGGGCGCTGTCAAAGAAGGTCACATCGTACAAGTTCAATAAGCATTCAGGTCTCGCTTCTGTCTATAAAATCTAACATCCCACGATTCGTACACCTTACAGATCGTGGGATGTTTCTTATTCTTCACTAGCGTTTTGCGCTCAGGATTATCATGGATATTGTCCTTCAATTAGTGTTCAGCGGTATTGCGCTGGGCATGATTTACGCCGTCATTGCGTTCGGCTATCAACTTACTTTTGCCACGTCCGGCACACTCAATTTTGGTCAGGGTGAAGCGCTGATGCTCGGCGCTTTGGTTGGCCTCAGTCTGGTCGGCAATATTCACGGCGGGCCGTATCTCAACTACTGGTTGATGATCCCCATCGTGATTGCGTTTGGCGCTTTGCAAGGTATGGTCGTGGAGTGGATTGGTGTCCGCCCCGCGATTAAAATTAAATCAGAATTCGGCTGGATCATGTCCACCATTGCACTCGCGATTATTTTTAAAAACGTCGCCGAAAATATCTGGGGCAAAGATGATCTGACTTTCCCTACGCCTTTGTCCGCAACACCGTTCCAGGTATTTGGCGCAAACATTCAACCAATGCAAATCGTGGTTGTGCTTGGTGCTTTGGCGATGATGCTGGCGGTCGAATTATTCAATCGCAAATCGATTTATGGTAAAGCAGTTGTCGCCACATCCAATGATCGTGACGCTGCTGGTCTGATGGGTATCAATACCAGCATGGTGATTACATTTTCTTATGCGTTGTCGTCAGCCACTGCAGCGTTTGCAGGCGTGCTGGTCGCGCCATTAACTTTGACGGGTGCCACTATGGGTACGGCGCTGGGTTTAAAAGCCTTCTCCGTGGCGATTATCGGTGGCCTGACTTCCGGCATGGGTGCGATTGTCGGCGGCCTGATTTTGGGCGTGGCTGAAACGCTGACGGGCTTCTATATCTCTACAGGTTACAAAGAAGTCCCAGGTCTGGTTTTGTTGCTCTTGGTATTAGCGATCAAGCCAGCCGGTTTGTTTGGCAAAACTGCGATTAAGAAGGTTTGATCATGAGTTTGATTACAGATAAGAAGACCTTATTGATTTCTATCGTTGGACTGGTGGCGCTAGCGGTCTTCCCGATTGTTGCGCATAACCCTTATTACATACATCTGGCAGAAACGATTTTGATCTATGCGATCTTATTGTTTGGTCTGGATATTGTGGTCGGATATACCGGTCAGGTGTCGCTCGGTCATGCCGGTTTATTTGGTATTGGTTCGTACACCACGGGTGTGCTGTATTTTAAGTTCGGCTTGCCATTCTTACTCGCCATGCCTGCCAGTATTGCCGTGACGGCCTTGTTTGGTGCCTTGTTGGCACTGCCAGCATTACGTGTGACCGGACCATATTTGGCGATGGTGACCTTGGCCTTCGGCACGATTATCCAGATTCTGATTAATGAGATGACCTTCCTGACAGAGGGGCCGATGGGTTTGAAAGTTGCTAAGCCGATGTTCTTCGGTACCAAGATCAGCGAAGTCGGTTTCTTTTATCTGGTCGCGGTGATGATGGTCTTGTCCCTCATCGTCGTACACCGGATATTAAAGTCGCATTTAGGTCGCGCATTTCAGGCCTTGCGTGACAGTCCGATTGCATCAGATTGCATGGGCGTATCGGTGTATCGCTATAAAGTCTATGCCTTCGTGATCAGTGCGGCATTGGCGGGTCTGGCAGGGAGTTTGTATTCTTATTCAGAAGAATATATCTCGCCAAATACCTACAACTTTGAACTCACGATCATGTTTTTGCTGGCCATTATTATGGGCGGCCGCAAAACCCGCAGTGGTGCTTTGTTAGGCGCACTGATTGTCGTGATGTTGCCAAGCTTGTTGGCGGATATTGATCTGTTCCGCAAGATCGCTACTGCCGCTGCGGTGATTGGCGTTGTTGCGAGTGCTTTCTTGTTGATGAAAAAGCGTACCACCATCCGTAATATTATCGTGCCGTTGGTTGCGACGATAGGCATGGCGATATTCTCCTACCGCTTAGAAAATATTACCGACTGGCGTCTGACGATTTTTGGTTTGATGACTTTGTTTGTGGTGTATTACCTACAGGATGGCATCATCGGATTTTTACGCGGACTGGTCGGTACCCGCTCGGCATCTGCCGATCAAAACATGGTTGTTGCAGATGAAAGCAAAGCATGGAGTCTGGTCGATCATAGCGCGGCGATCAGCGGTCATTTGCTAAAAGCTAAGCAAGTGTTGATGCAGTTCGGTGGCTTAAAAGCTTTGAACCAGGTTGATCTGAATATCGCTAAAGGCACGGTACACGGTCTGATCGGACCCAATGGCTCCGGCAAAAGTACGATGATGAATGTCTTGACGGGCATTTATAAACCGACCGATGGCAATGTGGAATTTAACGGCAAAGTCATCTCAGGTACGACACCTTCCGAGATTGCTTTAGGCGGTGTTGCAAGAACTTTTCAGAATGTGCAATTGTTTGTTGAGATGACCGCGACCGAAAATATTCTGGTAGGTTTGCATCACACATTCAAAAGTAATGTGCTGGATGTGATGCTGAATACGCCTCGATATCGCCGGGAAGAACAAGACGCCAGAATCCGTGCTGCAGCGATTTTACAATTTATGGGCTTGGCTGATCTAAGTGTGGAAGAAGCGCGTAATCTGCCATACGGCAAACAACGTATGCTGGAAATTGGTCGTGCGCTGGGACTCAACCCGCAATTGTTATTGCTTGATGAACCAGCCGCTGGCTTGACTGCACCCGATATCAAAGAGCTGATCGCTATCATCCGAAAAATTCGCCAGCATGGAATCACGATTATCCTGATCGAGCATCACATGGATGTCGTAATGTCGATTTGCGATACCGTCACCGTACTGGATTTTGGTCAGAAGATTGCAGAAGGTAAGCCAGCCGAAGTACAGGCCGATCCAAAAGTGATCGAGGCTTATCTTGGCGGATCTATCGGTGATGAAGCATCGCCAGAAACCGCCATCGAGAATTCTTCGGAATCGACTTCATCTACTGTTAGCCATAGTTAGCAGACAAGGAACTGATATGTTATCTATCTCTGATTTACACGCCGGCTATGGCAAGGTGCAAGTGCTGCACGGTATTTCTCTGGAAGTACCTAAAGGCAAAGTCGTTACATTGATTGGCTCCAATGGCGCTGGTAAAACAACGACCATGCGCGCCATCTCCGGCATGCTTAAACCTAAAACGGGCAGTGTCAAACTGGCCGGTAAAGATGTGACTGGTCTGGAGTCGCACAAAATTGCACGAGCAGGTCTGGCACATTCGCCAGAAGGACGGCGGGTTTTCTCCACCATGAGCGTGACAGACAATTTATTGTTAGGCGCATTCCCGCGCTTCACCCGCTCACGTCCTCGCGGCGACGTCGCAGCTGATCTGGAAAAAGCGCTGGAGTTATTCCCCCGCCTCAAAGAACGTCAGCACCAACTCGCTGGGACTTTGTCCGGAGGAGAACAACAAATGCTCGCCATGGCGCGTGCGGTCATGTTGAATCCGGAAGTGATTTTGCTAGATGAACCATCAATGGGCTTAGCGCCGATTCTGGTGGATGAAGTTTTCAGAATTATTCTGCGGCTAAAAGAGCAGGGCGTCACTATGCTGCTAGTAGAGCAATTTGCTGCTGCCGCATTAAACGTGGCAGATTATGGCTACGTTTTAGAGAACGGCAGAATCTCGGTACACGGCCCTGCTGAGAGCTTGAAGAACGATCCGGCAGTCAAAGCAGCTTACCTCGGCGGCGGCGATCACGGCCATGCCTGATACGATCAATGGGCGGCGAAATCTATTTGTCGTCGCCTCGTTGATGATCTTTTATGTATAGCGATTGTATATATACTCCTGATTAGTATATTTTATTGTCCATATAACCATTGGACAATAAGGCATATTTCTATAGTTTATGAGGGAGTATATTGATTTTGACTAATGCAGACGCTTTCGGGCGTCTGTAATTTTTTATGCCTACCACTTTGACATTAGCCTGATTATTTGCCGAGTCCTAACAGGTGCGATCGCATCGCGCAATCGCACCTATGGCATCTGGTATCGGCCAAAATATCATTCAGGGAAACGGGTCAAACGTTTTGCATCCTTCGGTATTTGATATTGTGCGACATTCATTTGCATCGCTAGCAAGGCATAGTAAGAGTTAATTCCGGTCAGATCGACCACACCCTTTTTACCGAATCGTTTATCTGCACGCTGGAAAGTGCGGTCGGAGACGCGCTTGTTTTTGTGTAGTTCAGTCGAGAAGTCGTAGACGATTTCCTCGTCCTCGCTCATGCCCACCGGACGGATACCGTCGGCGATTGCATCGGCGATAGCTGGTTTGATGCCAGCTTTTAACGCGATTGGATAATGGACATACCATTCAAAATCTTGCGTCCATTCGCGTGCGGTGATCAGGATTGCCAGCTCACTTAAGGTATTGCCGATTGCAGAGTGATAGCGCAAATAGTCGCCCATAGCCCGTGCTTGCGTCATGACTTGCGGGCTGTGCATTAATGGCTCAAATGGACCAAAAACAGGTACTTTGCGGGTGGCTAAAAAATCTTCGGCCGCTTGTTTTTGTTCCGGTGTGTATTGATCTGGCGGGATCGTTGGCAGACGGTCGGTCGCGTATGCTGCGCTGGCAATTAAGCCTGCTGCTATGCCGGATGTGATACCGGATGTGATACCGGATGCAATTTTATTTTTCATGTTGTCTCCTCAGACGGTGGGTGGATTAGTAGCTTACTTTTTGGGTGAAATTTCCGTTTGAAATGCATGACTTATTTTACGTTTCTTGTTCGAATAGGCTCTCAATCAAACTGACGCTTTAACCATGTGACGATGCCATCGATACTACGGAAATCAGCGACCGAGCGGCATGCAATCTGTGGATGCCGTGTTTGTAGCATGCGTGATAAAGCAGAGCCGGGTCCTAATTCTAGCGCGACGGTTACGCCAGCTTCAGCACAGGCATCCATGCAATCACTCCATTGGATAGGTTCTGCTAACTGACGTGATAAATGCGTGATGGCGATTGTTTTGTCTGTGATGGGAATAGCTTCTATACCGGATAAGACGGGACAGCTAGCTAGCTTAAAATTGGTGTCTTCTAGCGCAGTGAAAAAAGGAGAAACCGCATGTACCATCTTGGATGTGTGGGATGCGATATCAACAGGTAATGACTGTATTTTTCCGCCCGCTGCTTTTACTGCCTGGCAGATCGACGGTAATGCCGATTGTTGTCCTCCTACAATGCAGCTATCTTCGCCAGTAACGATGGCTAGATCAAAATCGAATGGATGAATCAACTGCTGAATTCGCTCAACTGATAAACCGCTGATCGCTGCCAGAGTCTGTTGCGGCGATTCTGCCAGACAGGTATCCATTAAGCTCGCTCGGGTTCTCGCTAAGTCCACCGCTTGTTTAGCGCCGAGCATGCCCGCTACGCTGTACGCTGCTAGCTCGCCTATGCTGTAACCGGCAACCAGACTCGGTGTAGGTATGCGCTGTTTGATCGCTTCCCAAATACTGATAGCGCTGGCAACAATCATCGGCTGCGCGATACGGTTAGCGAATAAGAGCTGCGGCGTCGATTCGATGGCATCAAAGGGAAGATCAAAGCTGTCGATCAAGGCTCGGGCCTTGTCGTTTGTGCGCGCCAGATCAAACATCGCCGATGTCTGATTACCTTGCCCCGAGCACAGAATGAGCAGCCGATCCGTCATTTTTTCGACTTATCCAAAACTGCCTCAGCGGCGTTGCAGCGACAATTTTGTGTAAGTCCTAATTTGTTCTCACTATCGTTAGCGCGCATTCTATTAGCAGTGATTGCATCTGAACTTATTGCATGCACCAGGCAGCTCGCAGCAAGTAAATCCGCAGCGCCTCCGGGTGATAATTTTTTAGCGATGAATATACGATGACAAGCTAGGGCATGTTCATACCAATCTGGATGAGCGGTTCCACCTTGAGCTATAAAATGTTGCGCCTGATGTTTGACGATGGCCGCACCTTCTGCGCCGCCACGGTGGTAGACGTTGGTGTCGCTGATATACGCCATTAAGGCAAACAGGGCATCAATTTTTGCATGGTACATGCTCCGCCCGGCAGCGAGAGTCGCTTGTAATGCGGGTACACCAATTTCAAATACCGACGGCAAACCAAGAGCCGCCTCTTCACGCGCACCGCTTGCACCGTGTAGTACACCCACCTTAACTCCGTTAGAGGGAGAACCTAACTTGCTCGGCAGAACTTGCATATGCGTCCGTAATTCATCACCCCAGCAGGTTAATAAAGTATGCCGGATATTGGCTGGTGATAGTGACTGTCGTTGAACTTTAGCATGCCCGATAGCGGCGCAAAGTAAGCCTAGGCTAAAGATTGCGCCACGATGGGTGTTGATTCCGGCGGTGGCGAGCATCATCTTTTTTTCGGCAGATATGCCCAGCTTTTTTAGTGAATTAAAAGACGTCCCAGTCATGCCTGCTAAGCTAATTTCTTTATAGTAACCACGTAAAGAAAATAGGCTGCGCATAAAGGTGCTGGCGGTCATATCTTCATGACTGCCGTTATCTACTAACGACACTAAGCCCGGTTTGGGGTATAGCGATAATTCTGTGTATAAACAGCGCACAGCTAGGCGCGCAAGTAATTCCGCAAAGTCTCGGTGAGCAACATCAACACTGATTTTCTCAGCGTCGTCGCGATACGCTTGCGACATCAATGCCGGCATCTTCGGCACTATCTCTATACTGATTTGACGCATGACTTTTTTTCCAGACTGCTTAGTAATGAGGCCGTGGATACTAAACGTACCGTATGCATTTCTTTTACCAATACATGCGCTTGCCGGTCCAATGCGCTAAGCCATTCTTTCCATGATACGGCGCGGTCGCCCGGAAAAATAATTTCTCCGTCGAGCGGCAGGATTTTGGCAGATTCTGACAATAGCAATAATCCAGTCTGCAATTGCTCGATATTGTCAGGATAAAACAAGACATCAATATCTGATGTCGTAGTGAGATAAATCTGCTTGGTCAGTGTTTGTAAAGCGAGTGATCCGAAGACATGAAGGCGTAAATTATTTGCTTGCAAGGCTAGCTTGGCTAAGCCTTGCTGCCATTCGCCAGGCGCAGCGCCGATGACGGATGATAACGGCAGTGCTGGTGTCGTTTTTTTGATATCTGTGACGGCGCAACGCAAAGCGATTCGTCTTTTCTCACCAGTTAACGGATGCGGTGGCATGGCTAATCCAAGGCAGACTTGATCTGTGTTGACATCTACATCTGCATCACGACGTGTGACGATCAGCGGCCAGTCTTGGTTTTGCCAAAGCTTGATGGCTTCTAGCTGATCGTCGGTCGCAGTCATACTCGGTTGAACAATAAGCTGACTACTACGTTGACCACTAAGCTGGTCAATAAGCTGCTGCCAGCCCCGATCAGATAGCCAGACCAGATCATGCCGTGACATCATGACGCCAGACTATTTTTGCCGGCGAGTATCGCATCAATCACAGGCTGCGCCAGCTTACGGCCGCCGCGTGCCAACCCTAAACCACTACGCCGATCGCCGCCTCGATTACCATCCACTTGTTCTTGTAACGCCAGTTCTAATTGAGTAGATAAATCATCTTGCCAGATCGCCTCAATGCCACCCATACGTAAATAATTTTCTGGACCTGGTGCAAAAACCGGATTGCTACTGGCGAGTGCAATCAATCGTTCTTCCGGCACTTTAGTGATCCTCGCCATAGCGGGCAAGCCCATGACCCGGATTGTGGAATCCGGCAAAGCATAACAAGCGTCCGCCATCAAACCGCTGGTGATAAATCCACCTGATAAGGCTTGGTCATATACGAGACCAAGTATGGGATGGCCTTGACGCCGAGCTAGATCGACGCATTTTCCTAAATGTGCCATGTAGCTATTAATTCCCAACATCTCATCGCGATGACGTAAGCGTTGTCCTTGTGTATCGACCATAATCAAGATCGGACGCTGCGGATGTTCGCGTACCGTATTGAGAATAAAGTGGGCCTGTGCCAGCGCGATTTCAACACCAATTGGTTCGTGCTCGCAAGTGCCGACGACGGCAATAGTACCGATGCTGGTCTGGGCGCTACCGGATAAGAAATGATCTAGTTCTGTAATCGAATGGCCGAGCGGAAATAGCTTAGATGCGATCGTTTGCCAATGTAATGTTGGCGTAGTTAAATTCGTTACGGGATTGACAGGCTGCACCATTACCGCACTCCCAAACGTAGATGATCAACCGTTGTAATGAACTGATCCACCTCTAATAGCGGTAGCAATTCTGGTTCTGGGACGCCGAGTTTTTTCCAGATATCTACCGGGTCAGTCAGCGTACCAAATTGACTGATACGTTGTGTCAGTAAGTGTTGCTCTTGCTCTAACGCCGTCAATGACAACGCGACCTCTTGCTGGTTGCAAGTATCGATTGCCGCAATCGCAGCATCGCGGAATGCTGGGACAGAATCAGCAACGATCATCTGACAATCACCTAATAAAAATCGATGCTTACCACCTGTCGTGCGCCATACCAGCGCTCTGTCACGCGAATCAAATTCTTCTACCCCATTGGCTGTTTCAATCACTTCCGGACCGGACATCGCAAGACGTGCTTCTTCTGACATGACGATGATATTTGCACAGCGGGCAACGATGCCCATGCCGCCAAAACAACCATTCGAGCCGCCGATTAATACGACCACCGGGACGCCAGCAGCACGCGTATCCAACACCGCCCGCATGACTTCTGATACAGCGATTAGACCCGCATTGGCCTCATGCAAACGTACGCCACCTGATTCAAGCAATAACACGACTGCATGCGCATGTTCTGCAACGGCACGACGTAACATCCCGACGAGTTTTGCGCCATGGACTTCACCTACTGCACCACCCATAAAGCCACCTTCTTGTGCAGCGACAAAGACGATTTTTCCTGCCAGTTTTGCGCTACCAATCACCACTCCGTCATCGAAGGACACGGGAGCGTTGAGTTGTCCTAAATGGGGGCTGATGACACGTGCCGAAGGCCGTAAAAACTCTTCAAAACTATTCGCATCAAATAAGGCATGCACTCGTTCACGCGCATTGGATTCCAGATAACTCATGAGACTTCTCCGGCAGTTTTTCCCAGCATAGTCTCAACCGCTTGATCCAGGCGCAGACTCACGACCGCAGGCGTCGCGCCCATATCGTTAATTGTGATGCGGGTTTCGGTAAGCTGCCAGCGGTTGTGGAAATCTTGCATAACCGCTTGCCAGATTGCACCAAAACCGGTGGCGGCTGTTTTGATTTCGATTGTGCAGGCACCGTTTTGTGGAATGCTTTCAATCAGCACCTCCAGATTGCCGGAGCTGACAACGCCTACCAGTTCAGCTGGATTATTTAAATGACGGTTGCCATGTTCGAATCGATAATTTAAGGTTTCCATTGCGGCTTTCTTTTCAACTATTCACTTCTATTATTCTTTTCTACTACCTGCCTACCAATTTCTAAAACGCTTCGGTGGGTTATACAAACCGCCAGAGGCGCGTACCAGATCTTTCATCGATTTGGCGGCGAGCAAACTACGGGTGGCCTGACGTTTATCAATGCCAATGTCCTCGGCGCGCTGAATGATGCCACGATCGCGTAAATTTTCTACCATACGCTTGTCGCGTGCGATGCCAACGGCGGTATAGCCTGCCACACCACGGATCGCCTGTTCGCGCTCTTCATCCGTGCGGCACAATAAGAGATTGGCGATGCCTTCTTCCGTCAAAATATGTGTCACGTCATCGCCATAAATCATGACAGGTGGAATCGCCATCTTGGCTTGTTCCGCCAGTTCCCATGCATCGAGTTTTTCGACGAAGGCGGGTTGCATATGTTCGCGAAAGGTTTCGACAATTTGCACCACTAATTTTTGTCCGCGCGGGATCAGATTTTTCCCTTCCCGCGCTTGCTGTCCGGCCTTTAACCATGCCGGGCTGGCGTGTCGTCTGCCACGTGCATCTGCGCCCATATTCGGCGCACCGCCAAAGCCCGCGATTCGTCCCAAGGTCGCGGTGGAGGAATTGCCTTGTAAATCAATTTGCAACGTCGAACCGATGAACATATCGCAGGCATATTGTCCCGCTGCCTGGCATAGGGCGCGATTACTACGCATGGAGCCGTCAGGTCCGACAAAGAACACATCAGGCCTGGCACGGATATAGTCTTCCATGCCTAGTTCTGATCCAAACGAATACACGGATTCGACAAAGCCAGCCTCAATCGCGGGGATTAAAGCAGGGTGCGGATTGAGCGCCCAATGACGTCCGATTTTGCCTCTGAGTCCAAGTGACTCTGCATAAGTTGGTAACAATAATTCGATGGCAGCGGTATCGAAGCCGATACCGTGATTGAGCCTTTGTACACCATACTCGGCGTAGATACCTTTGATCGCCATCATCGCCATCAGGACTTGTATCTCTGAAATCTGCGCCGGGTCACGTGTGAATAAAGGTTCTATGTAATATGGATTAGGTGCTTGCACGACAAAATCAACCCAGTCGCCCGGAATATCTACTCGCTGCAGTACATCGACAATCTGATTCACTTGCACAATCACGATGCCATTTTTAAATGCGGTAGCTTCGACGATGGCGGGTGTATCTTCTGTATTGGGTCCCGTGTACAAATTACCGTGACGATCTGCCGCCTCCGCTGCGATCAGACAGACGCGTGGTGTCAGATCGATAAAGTAGCGACCAAATAATTCGAGATAAGTATGGATCGCACCGATGTTTAACTTGCCTGAGCTGACCAGTTTGGCGACTCGTCCGGCCTGTGGGCCTGAAAAAGAAAAGTCCAACTTTGATGCAATACCGCGGTCGAATACATCCAGATGCTCAGGCAAGGCAATGACGGACTGCAGCATGTGGAGTTGATTGATTTTTGTAGGGTCAAGCGTTGCCAGCGCTTTGCCTAAAAAGTCAGCTTGTTTCTGATTGTTTCCTTCAAGGCAGACCCGATCACCGCATTCCAATACCTGATGCAGTAAATCAGCGATACGCGAAGCCGGTAAAACTTTACCGTTTAAGGCCTCATCCAAGTACGACCGGGCGCGCTGCAGACGCTGACTTCGATTGTCTTGTAAGCTGTTCCACACAGTGGGTCGCGCACTTGATCGTTCACTTATATGAGCATCAGAAAATTGACTCATTTCGCTCCCATAATCATGGTAGGCAAGCCCGTTGAAATCCCTGGAAACAAGCACAACAACAGCACTGCCAAAAACATCAGCGCGACAAACGGCATCACGCCCCAGATTACGTCCTTCAACGGAATGTCCGGTGCGATGTTTTTAATGACAAAAATATTTAAACCAACGGGTGGATGGATTAGTCCCATTTCCATCACCACTGTCATGACAATCCCAAACCAGATCAGATCAAAACCTGCTGCTTTTAGCGGCGGCAAAATAATCGGAGCGGTCATCAAAATAATCGATACCGGCGGTAAGAAAAAGCCAAACACAATCACCATCGTGAGTATCACGGCCAGTAACACCCATTTTGATAAATGCATATCAACAACCCATTGCGCCGCAGACTGGCTGATATGTAAATAGCTCATCACATAGGAATAGAGTAAGGACATGCCAATGATCAGTAGCAGCATGGTGGATTCTTTGACGGTTGATGTCAGAATCGGACGTAAATCTTTTGGCCGCCATACACCGTACACAATGGCGATTAAAGCCAGCGCTAATAACGCGCCCAGACCTGCGGTTTCTGATGGTGTCGCAAAGCCACCATACAGCGCAACCATCACACCAATCAGCAAAATAACGAAGGGCAATACACGTGGCAGCATTTCTACTTTTTGCGCCAGCGTGAAATGCTCTTTTTCAAGATAGGCAGATCCAGTCCCGGTCTGATTGAATACCGCTAATGCCATACGATATTCTTTGCGTGCCCGATACACCGCATAACCAGCAAATAAAAATACCAGCAACACACCAGGACCGACGCCTGCTAAAAACAAGCGGCCCAAAGATTGTTCCGCAGCGACCGCATACAAAATCATCGTGATCGATGGCGGTAATAAAATACCCAAGGTGCCACCCGCCGCAATGATGCCTGCTGCAAAGCCAGGCGAATAACCACGTCTGCGCATTTCAGGAATCCCCGCAGAGCCAATTGCAGAACAAGTTGCAGGTGATGAGCCAGCCATTGCCGCAAATAAAGCGCATGCAACCACGTTGGCGATACCAAGACCGCCAGGCACTTTGTGCAACCAGGTGTGGATTGCAGAATAGAGGTCTTTACCTGCCGGGGATTTGCCGATGGCCGCACCTTTTAAGATGAATAGCGGGATCGACAACAAGGTGATGGATGCCATTTCTTCATACACGTTTTGGGTCACGGTATCGAGCGAGGTTGAAGGCATAAAAAAATACATAAAACTGGTAGCGACGATGCCTAGCGCAAATGCAATCGGCATGCCGGAAAACATCACGACCAGCGTCACTGCGCCATATAAAGCGCCTAATGTTAGCGGGCTCATATGTCGCTCCGTTTTGCTGGCGATGCGTTAGTCACTCGCGCTAATACCTGCACAAAAATCTGTAACGTCAGTAAGCTCATACCAAACGCCATCATTCCGTAAGGTATCCATAGCGGTGGTGCAAAAGTGGAGGTGGTGGTCTGGCCATCGACAAAGGCTTCATGCCACAGAGTCCAGGATTTCCATGAGAAGAATAAGCAAAACAAAAACGACAAGACGTCTACGAGCAACATACGAAATGCATTGACCCGCGCTGGCAGCAATGAAGACAGCGCTTCAATCCCGATATGTCCGCGAAATGACTGTACATAAGCGGTACAGAAAAAAGTAACACCGACCAGCATAAACACCGATGCTTCATCCTGCCAATCGGTCGGTGCGTTAAAAAAATACCGGCTGACCACCGAATAGGTGAGTACGCAGGCAGTTAATACCAATGCTAGCAAGGATAAATTCATGAGTAACATATTGAATTTATCCATTGCCCAAGATATGCCCGCAACGATCTTATTATCCGGCACTGCCGGTCCTTTAGCAGGCTCCAACTCAAAGCCGTGGCTCATAGAGTTTTCTCCGCCAGCTTCAGCAATTTGGCGCAGTTCTCATTCTTCTCGCCATAATCTTTCCACGCGGTCGTGCGAGCGATTGATTGCCATTTCTTTAAAGCTGCCGGGTTGAGATCAGCCACTTTTGCTCCTGCTTTTTGGTACACCGCAGCGACCAGCGAATCATCTAGCTGCGCAGATTTACGGGCGAAGGCTTCCATCTCTGCGCCGACTGCCATGATCGTCGTTTGCTGTTCTTTGCTGAGTTTGTCAAAGATAGCTTTCGACATCATCAGCGGCTCAAACATAAACCAGTAAGCGCCTGCACGACCAGTGGTCAATGCTTTAGATACCTCCTCCAAGCGAAACGAAATTAGTGAAGTGGACGAGGTTAGTGCCGCATCCATCGCACCGGTTTGCATCGCGGCATAGATCTCATTGGAGGGCAGGGACACCACCGCCGCACCGGCTGCTTTCAAAATCAAATCCATCTCGCGGGAGCCTCCGCGTATCTTCATTCCCTTCGCATCATCCGGATCGATAATCGGTTTACCACGGGAAGCAACACCGCCCGCTTGCCAGATCCAGCTAACCACAACAATGCCTTTGTCCAGCAAAATGCGATTTAACTCTTTACCGACATCGGCGTTTTTCCAGCCGTAGCCCTGCTCATACGAAGTCACCAGACCAGGCATTAGTCCGATATTGACCTCTGGCACTTCTCCACCGGCATAGGACAGCGGCACCAGCGACAAATCCAATGCGCCTTTGCGCATGGAAGAGAACTGGGCATTGGTTTTCATTAGGGACGATCCAGGATAAATCTCAAACTTCAGGCTACCTTTGGAGCGTTTTTCGACCTCGGCTGCAAACATACGGCACAAGCGGTCTCTAAAATCGCCTTCAGTCACTGTGCCGCCAGGGAACTGATGCGATATTTTTAAAGTGGACGTTTGCGCCCAGGCTGTTTGCATAGAAAGTAGCGGGCTGGCGGCAATGGATGCCATAGCACCGAGGACGGCTCTGCGTTTGGATAATGTGGACATTCTGTCTCCTGCTGGATAGTAAAGGTAAAAGCATTACAATGATTTTTGATCCATTTGCATGCAAGGTTTCTTTTTATGTATACAAGATATATACTTAATAAATGCAATGCAAGTACAAATTGTTTTTTATAATAAGAAAAAATCTACTAAGGAAACCGTTTGTCTATCGTCGACACTATTAATAAAATCGGTAACAAAAGCAGCGATAAGCTCAGTGATAAGGCCGATAATAAAAATCGCTCGGAATCCTTGCGCGAATCGATTGAAGAAATGATCGCTGTAGGGACGCTGCTTCCTGGGCAGCATCTGGATGAGACCGAGCTAGCGACGCAGTTTGGCGTATCACGCACGCCGATCAGAGAAACCCTGATTCAGCTCGCATCAATGGGGATCGTTGTTATTCGCCCCAGGCGCGGTGCGGTCGTGGCAGAGCTGGGGCCGCAGCAATTGGTAGAAATGTTTGAAGTCATGGCAGAGTTTGAGGCAATGTGCGGCAGACTGGCAGCCAGACGTATGACCGAAGCAGAGCATCAGAATCTGCTGGCAGCACATCAGGCATGCAAGGACGCCAGCTTGGCGCAAAACTCTGACGATTATTTCTACTGCAATGAAACCTTCCATCAGATTATCTACAAAGGCAGTCACAATGCTTTTCTGGCTGAGCAGGCACTCGCCTTACATCGCCGCCTGCGACATTACCGGCGTTTGCAACTGCGGGTGAGGGACAGGGTCGGCGCATCGTTTTCTGAGCACGACGGCGTGGTGCAGGCGATTCTCGCTGGTAATGGCGATTTAACAGCAGAGTTGCTCAGAGGTCACATCATGATTCAGGGCCAGCGTTTTGCCGATCTGATGGCGTCCTTGCCAAAGTTAAATCCATAGACGTTATCGTTTAAAACGGTGATATCGGGCGGGTAAATACTTACGATTTACTGGTTTAGTTAGGTCTTAAATAAATATACTCCCCCTTATTTTTAAAAAATATGGCGTATTGTCCAGTAATTATATGGACAACTTAAATATACATACCCAGAGTATATATATGGCCTATGCGTTAGCTTATGTATTATTCTTGCGAGGGAATTCCCACGCGCTTTCAACTAAGCCGGGCGGATTCAGATAAACCGGGCGCAGAGCCTTGTCAAATGCCAGCGATGACCCATATCAGTCAGACGTCTGGTCGCAGCGAATAAACGGGCAATGGCTATCTCCATCATCGTGTCGATGACGGATCAAACAATGCCCGTCGAATGTCCATAAGCTGAACAATAGTACGCCAGTGCAGCTAATTTCGATCACGGTTACACTAGGCAAAGTAACAAGTCATTAAAACTCTGTTTGCTCTTAGTGAGCCCCTTAAGAATCATTATTAGCAAACATTAATCTCAACCCGAAAGTTATTCACATGTCCGATTTAATTCAAAAGCTGGAATGGCGTTATGCCGCAAAAAAGATGAACCCTGCCAAAGCGGTTCCGCAAGAAAAAGTTGACCGTATTCTGGAAGCAGCGCGCCTGACCGCGACTTCCAGCGGTTTGCAACCTTACGAAATCTTCGTCGTTACCAATCCAGAAGTCCGTGAAAAAATCAAACCAGTCGCTTGGAACCAAGGCCAGATCACCGATTGTTCACACCTGTTAGTGTTCGCTGCATGGGACAACTACACCGTAGAACGCATCAACATGATGTTTGATCTGACCAACGATATTCGTAATTTTAAAAACGAAGGCTGGGAAAATTATCGCCAAATGCTGCTCAACACCTACCCAAAACGCGATGCCGAAGTCAATTATCAACATGCAGCACGTCAGGCCTACATCGGTCTGGGATCAGCACTGATCGCCGCCGCATTTGAAGAAGTTGACAGCACACCGATGGAAGGTTTTGACCCTGCCGCAGTTGACGAAATCCTTGGACTCAAAGCACACGGTTTGCGCAGCGTTGTGATTTTGCCGTTGGGCTATCGCGAAGAAGACAAAGACTGGTTAGTTAACCTGAAAAAAGTCCGTCGCCCAACCGACAAGTTTGTGACTGAAGTGAAGTAAATCGACTATGTCGCTAGCCGCGGGTAAGGCATTCGTAGCTAGCGACAATCGGAGCAGAGTAGATCACCTTAATCACGCCAGTTGACCGGACCCCACTCTGTTCTTTGTTCTAATTTTTAATCGCGTTTTCAGGTAATTTTCAAGCTAGCTAAGCTGAAGTTTTTCTGCCGCGTACTTCGCTGCCAGCTGCAGATTTTTCAAATCCCGCTCTACCAATTTGTCGTCTGCCTTAGAGCTAAAGCAGCAAAATGTGCCATATACATTGCCATCAGACAGAATAATCGGCGTGGCAAGATAAGAGCCTATCTTCAGATGCGTCTTCGGTATTTCTATCTCTTGGGCTAGCTTCTGCGCGTCATTAATAATTTGTGGCAAGCGTCCATCCACAATCCGCTGGCACCATGTCGCCTCCAAAGGATCGGCTTGGCCGGCACTCAAAATCGGCGCATTGTCGCGACATTCAACTTGTCGTATCACCCGCATGCCATCCACAAATTCAGACACAAACACAACATCCATCTTAAGTTTTTCCAGCACAATTTTTAAGACTTCCTGAACCGAGTGATGAATCAACTCATCCGACGTATCCGCAGTCGCAACCAACAATTCAGATAGCTGTACCGTTAGATCATTAGGGTCTAAACCTTCCTCATATCTTGAAACGGCTTGATTGGATTTATGAGCATCGGCAGGCGTCACATGCACAAGCGAGTCCAGCGTAAATACCTTCAGTTGCGACTGCGCGCCAGCTCCCCAAGTACACTCAGCCAGATCATGTTTATTACCAAGAATAGCCTCAATCGTCATCAACTCCCCACCATCACGGAGTTGGACAATATCGCCAATTTTAAAAGTAATGCTCATAGGATGCCCTCTCTACACGCGCTGCGCGGTTACGAAAGAAATTTAAAAAAATAGTATATATGCGGAAAATTTTTGGTGTGATCGCTGCAACAGATTGACCCGCTTTTCGGTTTGTTACTAAAATATCAAAATGCTTCCACGAACTCATCAGACAAAATAGGCTGTGCCCTTGTTCCATAATAATGCTCAAATTCACTTGGTAAGATTGAAAAAAAGTGAGTTTCTTAATGTACGTAATTTTCAGCAAATAAGATTCACATCCAAATAACTTTGTTTGAAATTTACGTCACCCCCATGGGATATGGTTTTGAAAAAATTATTTAATTTCCTCGTTATTTGTATGTCGCTGACAAGTCCAGTCAAAGCCGCAGAAATGCCTGAAGGATGGGAGCCGTTTGTTTGGGAGGACTTTACAAGCTCAGGATATGTATTTAGTCATGCAGCGATTAATTTACCCGCAAAATTAAATAATATTGACTGCTATGTACAGCTTGATACCGGCGCAAATTATGCGTTTGGACTTACGAGAGAATTTAAATTGGGCGGCAAATTAGTAACCGTTTCCCTGCAAGTCGGATCAATTTACCGGAATGTGACTATCCCGGAAGATGCGATCAAGAAGATTAATTCCCTCGAATCTTGTGGTCGTATCGGTTTGGTTGGGAATGCATTTTTTGAGAGAGGGACTATATACATCAATCTACAGCTAGCCATGTTCAAATTTGAACATGGGTCGTCATTGTTGAATGACAGCACCAGTGAAAACTTCGTTTATGCAAGAAAACCCGGG